>CAYZMD010000009.1:0-21999 GCA_964479425.1 uncultured Methanosarcinales archaeon
TCCTTTGTATTTATCCTAAGATTATCAAATAGCTCTTGTTCCTGCTCAGGAGTTTTAGAAGAATATCTCAAACTCCAATAAGTTTCATTTAATATTCCATTCAATTCGTCAATTTCAGAAGATTCAGGAAAAATCCTTTTAGTCAAATCATCATTAAAAACTAACTGCATTTTGCCATAAGGGTGCTGATTCACAAAATGACCAAAATTAAAACAAACTGGTTTATTTCGCCTTCTTGAAAGCCCCTTCTCTTTAACACTAATTAATAGTTCAGCGTCATTATAAGGATGCTTGAACTTATGATTACGTAATCCATTAATCAAACTATAGTCATCTACAACGCCTGGGTTTTCTGAACCATTTACTTTGTTATAATATTCAATCCATTGTAATGAATCTTCGTAATCTTTACAACATGGCGTAAAATCAGATTTATCAAAAAAATCATGTTTATTTTGTAGCGACTCAATATAGATTTTTTTCCCAGATAAACCTTCTTTCTCCCCCAATGCCATATGAAAAAAATAACCATGAGTACCATGATAATCCACTTCACAACCATATTGTGAATTCTCCGCATTATTTTTTTCATTATAGTCTTTATTAAATATTTCATATATATTTGTATAAGCATTTACTAAACTCTCAAACGCACTTTCTTTTTCGTCATTCCAGACTTCTTCTTTGGTATTTGGATTACAATTTTTACATAAATAATCACTTGCCTCGTTTGCAATTTTTATGTTTTTTACATATCCTTCCAAATCTTCTTTGCTTCTTTCTGTCATATTATAGTAGTGAATAAGTGCTAATATAAACCTTTGTCGTACTAAACTGGTACGAATATACAAAAGATTTAAATAGAATTCAAACTAAAGTTATTACATGAATACAGAAATTCTCAAAGAGATAGGGTTAACAGATAATGAGATCAAGATATACATAATACTCCTTAAGACAGGCAGTAGTACAGCTTATGAGATAGGAAAAAAAACAGGAATATATAGAGTACATGTATATGATAAATTGGAACAATTAATGGATAAAGGACTAGTAACACATGTCTATAAAGGTGCTAAAAAGCATTTCAATGCAACGCATCCAGATAAAATTAAACATTATTTAGAAGAAAAAAAGAAACACCTTGAAGAGCAAGAACAAGATGTAGACGAAATTATGCCGGATTTATTAGCTTTAACTAAACTACCTAGAGAAGATACAAAAGTAGAGGTTTTCAAAGGTAAAGAGGGCCTTAAATATTTTTTAAAAGACATTATAAAAACTAAAAAAGAAGTACTAGTAAAAGGCATTGACGATGAAAAATATGAACAAGCATTACCCATATTCATGAAGCAATACTTCAGAGATCTAAAGAATAAAAAAATAAAAGAAAGAATCATTACATTAAAAAAGAAAAAAATATTCATGTTCAAAAAAGAATTAGCCCCGACAACTAACTATAGATATTTAGAACAAAAGCAATTTAACCCTACAAACACATTTGTTTATGGGGATAAAGTGGTCATAGTTTCATGGGGTACACCCGTAACAGCTATAATGATAAAAAACAAAAATATTGCAATAACATATAAAGAACATTTTGAACAATTATGGAAGATAGCTTCAAAAACAATATAAAAGTAGGATAATTTTATAAAAAAAGCCAATTCTATTCACATCATGGAAAAAATAACCACAGAAGACAATAGTATAACATACTTCAATGAGAAATACGAAGAAACGTATCACAGTAAAACAGGCGCTAAAGAAGAATCTCTAAAGAAATTCGTTGAACCTTGTAAAGACGTAATAGAAGCAAACGATACAATCAAAGTTCTAGACATTTGTTTTGGTATTGGCTATAACACAGCTGCATTACTTGATTATATGAAAGAAAATTATCCTAATAAAAAGATATTCATAACAGCTTTAGAAAATGATATGGAAATAGTAAGTAAAATAGATGATAATAACGAATCTGGATTCAATCAATACAATCTAATAAAAGAATTAATAAAAAACAAAAAAGAATACAAACCATTATTCAAATTAGATAAAGAGAATGTAAAAATAAAATTAATAATAGAAGACGCAAGAGAAGCAATTAAAAAAATAAAAAACAAATTCAACATTATTTTTCTAGATCCTTTCTCGCCAAAGAAATGCCCTGAATTATGGACAAAAGAATTCTTTCAAGATATTGAAAAAATAATGGAAAAAGATGCAATATTAACAACTTATAGTTGTGCTAGAGTTGTTAAAGATAATCTTTTAGCAGTTAATCTTAAAATAGAAGATGGACCTTGCGTAGGCAGAAAGTCACCGTCAACAATTGCTAGAAAATAACTGTTCTAAAAATTTAGTTAAAATGGAAAAGTGATAAAGGGCAAGGTTTCCCCTGCCCAAAACACCTCTTTTTCCGCTGTGAAAAAAAATGCAATCCCTACAATGTGCAGGGACTGCAATATGGTGTGTTGGTGAAGTGATTATAAAAAGTGACTCTCCAGTTTCCGAGGGGTGGTTGAGGGGTTAGAAAGGATTCTGGAAAGCCCTTTTGAGTGTGAATTTATCTTATTGTTTGTAACCACATTATTCCAAGTTTAATCATCAGCTTGTTGAACCTTTCACTAATCTTGTACGTTTTTCTGTAAAGATCATAGTCAACTAAACCCATTGATTTCATTGGCGTTAGTATTCTATCGTAAAACTGCCTTTTGTTATATGACAATTTTACTTTCTTCCCAACATATGGTGGTTTTTCAATTGTTGTCACAGTTTTGCCTTCGTGCAATTTTGTTGCAAACATAGACATTTCTGTTTTTGACAACTCTCCTTGATTATCTTTGAAATTTTGAATTAAAATTTTAGCAACTATTTGTTGTTGCTCCGTCGCGAAAACTATTTGAAAGATATCTTTTGGTAGATTGAATTGATCAAATAGTATAACCATATTTTTTCTTACTAAAAAGAAAAGTTAAACTAGTATATAAACGTTACTATTCTGTATACTAGTGGTAAATTTGTGTTATTTGTAGACTAGTATAAAGAAAGTAATAAATAGTATTAATTCCACAATAGTAAAAATGAAGTCAAGAAAGAAGAAGTTAATGCAAAGAGAACGTCATACCACAGCAACAAATGACAGAAAAGTAGTCCATAAATATATTCCTATCGACGAAAATCATAATGTAGCAGTACAAGTTGGCAGATGCAAAAAGTGTGGAAAAATAACAGAATGCAGTTGTGACAACTGCGGCGAATGGAATTGTGCAAATCATCTTGACGATAAAAAAGAATATTGTAATAAATGTAAAACAAGAACTAAACAGAGTTATTTTGGTTAATCCTCAAAGAACTTCTCAACATATTTTTCATATTCATGCGCAACAATAACTCCATAATCTTCAGGAAAACATCTATAATAATTACGCCATGCATAACGCTCATCTAAAAATACAACAATTCCTCTATCTTCTTCCGAGCGAATACAACGCCCTGCTGATTGTAATGTTTTATTAAAAGCAGGAAATAGATAACCATAATCCCAACCTTTTCCGAAGATATCATCATAATATTTAATCAATTGTTGAGTTTCTAAATCTGGCTTATGTAATGGCAATCCAACAACAACTACACATTTTAATAAATCTCCTGGTAAGTCAACACCTTCTCCATAACTACCAGAACTTACTCCCAATAATACAGCGCCATGGTCTTTATAACTTTTAAATCGCTCAAGGAGTTCAAGTTTCTCAAGCTTAGTTATACCAGATTCCTCTCTTAAATTCGTTTTCTTAGAAATATTATAAAAATGATTATAGACTTGATCACGTAAATAATACGACGGAAAAAATATTGCACTATTACCCGGAACTAAATTAGTAATATTAGCGCATGCTTCTGCAATTTGCTTATACATATCATCGCATCGTGCAGTATATTTTGTTGTAGTTTTTGGAACAATCATGCTTAATTTATTTTCTGACGGAAAAGGACTATCAAAAATTTCTTGATTTGTTTCTTCCGGAAATCCTAAAATATCTTTATACATTTTTGTAGGAGTTAATGTTCCTGACATCAAAATAGTTGAATAAGAATTTTCAATAACCGATCGCGTTACTAAACTTGGATCTAAACAACTAAAAGATAATTGAAGCATTGCTCTTTTTCTACCAAACTTCTTAGAAAATATTCTAGCAAACCCTTTATCGTCATTTTTCCAAGCTTCCAAAAATTGCGCTACTAAAAAAATATAACTTTTCTGCCTCTGTTCTAAAATATCGTCGGCAATAAAATGCAAATCAGCAATCAATGCATCATAATCCTTAATTAATTGAATACTGTTTATCCACTCTTCTTTTGTAACAAGCATTTCTTCTTTTTCAAGTTTCTTTTCAAAATTTTTAAAAATATCATGAAGCATTTCTAAATAACTTCGAATTTCATCATACTCAAATTTCTTAGCTTCTCCAATTGCTCTCTGAAGTAAAAAATCACTCAATTTAGAACTCATTAAATCTCTAACCCTATTAGGCAAATTATGCCCTTCGTCTACAATTAAAATACAACTACCAATTTCATTATCAGTTTTATTAAAAAGATTTTTTCTAATTGTATCATTAAAAATATGAAAATAATCACCAATAATAACATTAGCGTCTTTTGCTAATGCTAAAGACATTTCATAAGGACAAAGATTTTCTTGAGACGCAACCTCAACAACTTTATCAGACTCAATTACTCCAAGGCTTTTTAATTCTTCAAAAATATGCTTAGCCTTAGGAAGTAATTTCATTCCACTCTTTGTATTAGAAAAATACTGACATTTTTCATCCTCTTTTTGACCTTTACAATATTCAGTAAATTCGGATGAACTCAATAGATCAGCTCCAGGCGCTGCGCACATCCATTTTTTCCCGACAAGATCAACTGCAACAAAATCCAAATCATATTTATCTCTGATATCTTTCAAAGTATCTATTGCAATCTTATGCTGCGTATGTCTTGAAGTTAAAAAAAAGACAATGAGTTTGTTATCTATAGCATGCTTTAATGCAATTGGTAATGAAGCAGCTGTTTTACCTAGCCCAGTAGGGGCATGCGCAACTAGATGAGTCTTACTCCCTAAAGCTTCCTTTACTGATTTTATCAAATCAATTTGAATTGGTCTGATATCGTCATACGGAAAAAGAATTGATTTCATATCCATACAATAAAGAATTCTTAATCAACTTTTAAGCCTTACGTACAGCTGTCCAGTGTGTCCAGTGGCAAAACCAGTGAACACCAGAAACAAAGTGACAGGATGTCCAGTGGAGCAAAATTAGACTGGACACCAGAAACAAAGTGACAGGATGTCCAGTGGAGCAAAATTAGACTGGACGCCAGGAACAAAGTGACAGGATGTCCAGTGCTCGTAAAAAAACTAAACACCAAAAACATTAAAATATAATGTACAACAAAATAAAATAAGACTAAAAGCTAAAAATAATAAAACAATATATCAAATAGTAAAAACACGAATAAAAACTAAAACAATAATGAATATTTTACATAAAATACACGACAAAATCCGTCAGTACTCAGTGATAACTACATATATCCTATAACCATAACATTTAAATATATTATACTACAACAAATAGATATCAAAATATATTATGGTGTGAGGGATAATAAAAATGAATAAAGAAATTTTCAATGTTTTTTTTAGAGAAAAGCCAACTATGATGTTAGTTACCTTAAAAAATACTAAAAATCCAATCTATGCTTCCAGTTTAGCTAAGCAAACAGATTGTACATACAGTCACGTTGTTAAAGTATTACAACAAATGGAAAAGAATGGATTAGTTGACTTTGAGAAACAAGGCAGATTAAAACTATTAACTTTAACAAAAAAAGGCGAAGAAATTACTGAGCATATTAACAAGATTATAAGTATTCTTTAAGCGCTCTTAAGTGGTCTTGTATAAGGCAAGATTATTTTTATTTTTTTATTAGATTCACTTTGTCTTTGAAATTCCATTACTTGACTTTCTAAATTATTAATAGATAATGGAACATCTTCTCCCTGACTTAATACATTATTAATATAATCGTTTTTAGCCTGAGTAATAGCCTCTACAAGTTTTACTTTTTTCTTTTTAAATATCTTACCGACGACATAATCCTTAAATTTAGAAATCTGTCCTGATAAAGTAGATGAATATGTTTTTTTCTTAGACGCTTCACTTTCTAATTCATTAAATCTATGAGTAATATAATCAACCTCTTTAAGCTTATTATCCTCAAGAACTTGTTTTGATTTCATCACACCAATTTCATTCTTTATATCTTTCATATAGGGATTAAACTCATGAATTATTTTTCCAAAAGGATGAATCTTTTCCATTCCTCCATATTCTGAATCAGAATATTTTTCTTTAACTTCCTCAACAATTTTTTTATTAAATTGATAATCATGCAATGCATCTTGATCTTTTACTAAAGTCCAATTAAAATGAGTACTTTTTACTCGAGTGTGTGCATTAAGTAACCAAGTTATAAGAGATTGTGCAGTTTTATATGAACCGCCCCATCTTTTTTTCTTCTTACGAAATTTATTTGTAATACAAGTATAAGCAATCTTTAACGAATCTTTAATAACATATAAATTCACAGGGAGGGCTGACCAATCTAGTGAATTCATAAAAGCCATTGCAAAACTAAAAGGATTCAAATTAGTTCCTTGCCTTTGCTTATACGCTTCATTAATCTTATCTAAAAAACTTTTTACAGTGCTACTAAATAAATAAATATTAGGTTCTTTCCAATTTCGTTTTTCACTAAATTCGTTAATAAAATATCTATACATATTTCTAGGAAATAACTGCTTACCTTCGTGATATAATGCTTGTGAAGTATTAAGATTCAAAACAACAGCATTTTTCTTTATGTCTTCATCTGTCATTTGATCCAAAAATAAATATGCCCAAGGAATATCTCCAGGGATAAAAGCAAAACTTTCTCCTTTCTTTAAATCAAAAGGTTCTATTCCTTTCTTAATTGAAGTTCCAAGACTCAATTTTTCTTCTAGATTTGCGCCAGTCATAAAATAATTATAAGTTCCAGTCTTTGAGCCATTTAACATAATATTCAAAGAATCAGCAACATACTTTGCCATAAAATTCCAAACTTTTCCATACCAAGGATTTTCTATTTTAACAACTTCTTCTCCTTCTTTAACAAATTTAACTGCTTCAGAAATATTATGCTTATCATAAAAAAAATTATTCAACTGCTCTACTACTAAACCAACTTCTGAACTACCAACTACAGAAACTTTCTTTCCCATTGCAACAGAAGTAATTGCTAACGAAACAAATGTTGGAACATCTTTATAAAGTGGCAATAGAAATTTATTATCATCTACATAATCTTTTTCATCCTTAGCTTCATAATGTCTTATAAAATTAATACTTTTACAATCCTTTCCACCAACTAAATCTTCTAGAAATTTCTTAATAATCTTTTTCAAAGCCTTTTTTTTGGTCTTTTCTTTATTATGACTACAGCTAATAACAATATACTCAGGTAAACTATTGTTTTCATACCCATTACCAAAAAAAGTAGGAAAGTATTCTTTAAACTTCCTACTCAGTCGTTCTTCAAGCCCCATAACACATAAATTAAACGCCTTTATTTAAAAAGAAAACTAGTCTAGAATATATAATTAACAATTAAAATAAAAAATTAACAATCAGAATCATTACATCCTTTAGGGCAACAACCATCATTATCTATACAATCGTATATAGGCTCACGCAAACACTTTCCACCTAAACAAGTATCCATAGTGCAAGCATTTTGGTCATCACAATCATGAATCAATAAACATTCACTAGCAATTGTTGCACCAGTAATTGTACCACCCATAAAATTAGCAAAAACAGCAACGCCTATCATAAATACAATCATTATTGCAATATTCAAGTCAGCTTTTAGTTTATCATTCATAATAAGAAAAATATAGTTAATAATATTTAAATTTTACTAAAAATAAAAAAATATTTTATATTCTAAAAACATAAATATAATTAATACAATAACAAATAAAAACCAGAACCTTTTTATTATGTATTATAATATCTAATTATATGCATAGCACAGAACAGATCAAATGGTTAGAAGAAAATAATCTAATCCAAACAGCAAAAAACAATGCATCTCAGTTTAGACATGTGTTAAAGAATTGCTTAAACGTAAAGAAAGAAGAAATTCTTATTATAGGAGATCAAGGTTTTACAAATAGACATATTTCTTCACTAATGGCAGCAGGATATTATATTGCTGCAAGAGATATGGGACTAAAAGTAAATTTAATCATGCAACAAGTAAAGAATGCAGGAGATAAAGCAGATAAAGCTGTTGTTAAAGCACTACAAGACCTAAAAGAAGGAAGTATTGTCGCTATAAGTGTTTCAAATAAACTAGGAAGTATCAAAGAATTAAGCCTATCATATAGAGATTTTATGAAAGAACAACAACACAGATTTGCGTCAACCCTAAGTATGGGTAATTTAACAACACAATTTTACCCATATGTAATTAACGCTATGGATGTTGACTATATAAAAATGCGAAAAAAAGCTCAAATGATGAAAGAAATTTTAGACAATGGAAAAGAAGCACACATAACAACAGACCTTGGAACAGATTTATACATGGACATTACTGGCAAAAAAGCAATATCTAATGCTGCGGATTATTCACAACCAGGCTCAGGAGGAAATATTCCTGCAGGAGAAGTATACATTCCACCAAATGGTAAACATAATGTTAATGGAAAATTGGTTATTGACGCATCAATTAGACACAAAGACGGTACAAGTTTAGTAAAAGAACCAGTAACAATGAATATTGAGAATGGTGCAGTTGTTTCATTCGAAGGAAAAGAAGAAGCAAGAATTTTGGAAAAAACTATTGAATGGGCAAAAAGTAGAGCAAAAAAACCAGAAAACATTGCACTTATTGGCGAATTAGGAATAGGCATAAATCCAAAAGCAATATTGGTTGGTGCAACGATCATCGACGAAAAGGTTTATGGAACAGCACACGTTGCAATTGGCTCAAATAAATGGTTTGGTGGAGATATTAAAACATTAATTCATTTGGATCAAGTATTTAAAAAACCAAACATATTTATTGACGATGATAAGTTAATTTATTGAATAAGCATTTCTTGCATTCTTTTGAAAAACTTTATCGTAACAATCTACTTTAGAAATTTTCATTCCATGTACAATTGTATTTATCATAACTAGCAAAGAATAATCAAATTTCCATAATTCATTATCATAATAATTTCCGTCAATAATTTCTTTTAATATTTTTCCAACAATTTCTGAATCAGGTCTTAATTCTTTTATTTTAGGTGTAAAACAAAAAGGATAATCGCTACCATAAAAAATCTTATCCTCGCCAAGAGTACTAATTGCCGCAGAAACTGCTCTTCTATCCATAACCATACTAGCGTCCATAAAAATACTATTTGTTTCCCTCAAAGAAAAAAACTCTTTTTCATATTCAAAGCAATCTTTATCAAAAGTATTATCATATTCTTGTTGAGTCATAACCCAATTTCTATAATTTAAAGTACAATGAGGCAAAACAACATTTATATTATAATTATTATCAATCTTTTTCAATTCTAAAACATCCTCTTTACAAAGACCATGGCTTAATTCTAAATTTAGTGACAATTTATTTTTTTCAGCCAAATCCAAAAAACCATCTGTAACTAAATCTTTTACAAGTACTTCTTTTTTAGGTTTCCAAACAGCAATCCTTGGATGTATTTTAATTCCATTCACCTTCACTTTATTCTGCTCAGCAAAATCAAGTGCACTTTGCAAATTTTCATTTATATCCAAATGCAATAAACATCCTTGAATTAAGTTCTTCTTTTTTTGTTCAATAATAAGCTTATTCCAGCCAGAAATATCCGGATTTTTGAATCTATGCGGAACAGGCAATGGGAATCCCAACAAATGAATTTTCTTATCAGGAAAAATTCTAGAAAAAGTATCTTTTCTTACATTCAAAGTTCTATTATTTAATATAGCATGACTTAATGGATGAAATTCTTTTACAGAATAATCAATTTCTGGCATATATGTTGCTGTATGAACATGACAATCAACAATATCTCTAGGAAGCAATTCATTTAACTCTTTTCTCAATGTTTCATAATCCATAATATAAGAATATTAAAAAGAGTATTAAAAATTTGCGTAAATTTCTTGATTAATGAACGGAAACATTGCCATCATCACACCATGAACATAAGCGTCTTTTCTAGTTAATTTCCCTTTAGAAAAAACACTTAACGCCCCTCCCTTTTGCTTAAGATTAGTTTTTTTCAATACTCTATCCATTAAAATACCCATCTCAACTCCATTTAACATCTCTGTAACTAAATTCATAGGTAATTCATATGCTGTTGTTGCACCATATCCTGTTTTATTATTTTTATCCATGACACAAACTCCTGTAAATGCAAACCATTTATCGAACTCTTCTTTTATGCCCCCTTCCACACCTACATAAAAATCTGCATCTTCTTTTGCCTTAAGATTATTAGCCCTATTAAATGCTCCATGATAAGTCTCTTCATTAACAGGCTGTGATCTCACACCAGAATCAATATCCACTCCAATAACTTCAACATCATCAAAATAATGTAAAAATGCTTCTTTAACCGCCTCAACTTTAACAGGATTCTTACTTCCAACCAAAACTTTCATTTCATCTTACCCCAAAACTTTCTTAAACTATTTTAGATAATAATTGGTTAATATTTAAAATTTCCTTAAAATCATTACCTTCAACAACATGCGTTGCTATTTTTTTTAATTCTTCTGATTTTGTATTAAATGCAATAGACATTCCTGCCTCTTTAAATTTATATTTATCTTGGTCATTATCGCCTATTACAATAGTATCTTTTGGATTAACATTTAATTCAACACCCAGTTAACACTATTAACCAAAAGGTTTAAATAAGATACAGTAGTTAACATTATTAACATGGCAGAAATAGACATAATCACAAAAAATTTCAAAGAATATAAAGAAATCGCAGAGTATTCATTTAATAAAGAAAAATATAATTCTGCTGTTACACTTTATTATAAAGCACTTGTTGAACTTTGTGATATCGACCTTCTGAACAAACTAAAAGTTATCGGTGCAAATCATACAGAAAGATTTGAAATGTTAAAAACAGTTTCTCCTAAATTATTTAAAATTTCTTCAAAGATATTCAGATTTTATCGAGATTCATATAATAAAGAAATAAGCCAGACAGTTGCAGAATTGGTAAAGAGCGAGGTTCAAAATGCAGAAAAAATTGTCTTCAATAATGAAAAAGATAACAACATGGATTAAAAAAAATAAAGTAATTGATGTTATCTTATTTGGTTCTTATGTAAGAAGTAAATCTAAACCAAGAGATATAGATCTATGTATTATAATAAAAGATGAAGATGAAAAAAAAACTTTAGATTTAGTTGACTCACTTGCACAAATAACAAAAAATCCATTGATAAAATTCCAGATAAATATACTCTCTTCAAGTGCATTCATTAAAGGAGATACATTAGCAAAAACATTGATAAATGAAGGGCAAAGCATTAGCAAAAAAATAAAATTATCTGAGATTTTAGGGTTTAAAGCAAATAGTCTTTTTGTCTATACTTTAAAACATTTTTCATCTTCAAAAAGAGTTAAATTCCATTATTTACTTAAAGGAAGATATGGGGCAAAAGGAATTTTAAAAGAAGTAAGCGGTAATTTTTTAGGTACTGGTTCTATCATAATCCCAATAGAAAAAGAAGACTTGTTAAAAGAAATATTCGATAAATGGGACGTAGAATATAAAGTGCAAAGGATGTTGTTAAGTTAAACAAACTCTAAAATTTCTTTTAAATCATTACCTTCAACAACATGCGTTGCTATTTTTTTTAATTCTTCTGATTTAGTATTAAATGCTATAGATATTCCTGCCTCTTTAAATTTATATTTATCTTGGTCATTATCGCCTATTACAATAGTATCTTTTGTATTAACATTCAATTCTTTACAAATATTTAAAAAACTTTCACCTTTATATTTATAGTCTAAAGACAACCAGTTATATTCTCCAGTTGCTTTTCCATCTTTAAAAATTAATTCATTACCATAAATATTATCAATTCCTAATTCGTCTTTTGTACGTTGTGCTAGATGTATTGGACCAGAAGTTAAAATTGCTAATTGATATTCTCGTCTTTTTAATTCATCAATTGTTTCTTTTACTCCTGGATTATATTTCGCAGTTTCAATCAGTTGTCTAAACTCAGCCTCATTTTTACCTTTCCACAATTTACTAATAACTTCTTTAGCTAATCTTTTCATGTCTGTTTTCAAATATAAATTAGTCAAACGGGTCCCTTCCTCTAAAGTACCCCATGCTTCATGAAGTCTCATCCAGAAATTATCATGTTGAAAGATTACACCATCCATATCAAAAACAATTAGCTTATTCATATTAATATTAATAATATTAAGAATATATAATAACTTTCATTATATATTATATATTATGACGCTATATGAAGATATACAAGCATTATACAACAGAGATTCTCATTTATGGGATAGAAATAAGCCTAAAAGTAGAAGCGATTTTTTAATTAGACCTGCAATGGTAGATATGATGCTACATCTGAATTCAAAAAACATTCTTGATTTGGGATGTGGCGAAGGGTATGTAACAAGATTAATTGCTAACGCTCTTCCAAAATCAGAAATTCACGGGATTGATATATCAGATAAAATGTTATCAATTGCGAAAAGAAAAGAAGAAAAAAATCAGCAAGGCATAATATATCATCACGGAAATATGATTGATTTATCAAGATTTGAAGACGCAACATTTGATACACTAAGTGCTGCACTTTCAACACATTATATTCCTTTGAAACATGAAGTGAATTTTTATAAAGAAGCATCAAGAGTTCTAAAACAAGGCGGATATTTTATTATTGGAGCAATTAGCTTGGAAGCTCTTTGGAATATCAACACAGGTTCAATGAAAGGATATAAAGAAAATGAAGGAAAACTTTTCAAAAACAAAATAGAAAGAATAAGTGGAAAAAAACAAGAAGTGTGGCATATTCATAAAACTACAGAAACTTTAGAGAAACATATGCAAGAAGCGGGGTTTACAATAATAGAAAAAGCAAAGTTAGGAGAGCCAATTAATCCCTATAATGAAACTTCACCAATAAAAGGAGCACCATATGTATTATATGTTCTACAAAAAACTTGAATTCTCAACGAGTTCAATAAACTTATCAAGTTCATGCGTTTCAAAAGTAACGCCACCCGCTTTCTCATGACCGCCTCCAACAACAGTTTCCATTTGATTTCCAAACTCAGCCAAAAATTTGCCTGCATCAAAATCAATATGATCTGGAACTCTCATTGAAGCAATAACTTTATCTTTAAGTTTATTCAATACTAATATTGGCTTTTCTTTCATATATCTAGCGCAAAGAACACCTTGAACATTCTTATCGCAACTAATTAAACTATATTGTAAGTTAGGCAGATCTTTCAAATCAATCTTCATAGAATAATAATCTTTTAATTCTTGTCTATACAATTGAAGCTGCTGCGCAAAAGGATGCTTATTGTAGATAAAATCCCTGAAATTATCAATTTGCTTTAATAATTCAAACGGAATATCTCCAGACCAATTCATTCTTTTGCCGGTATTTAATGCACTAACAAATCTCTCAATCTCATAATAATAACCTTTAGAATAATAGCTCTTCTTTTTCTCCATTAAATTATGTATACCATATCTTGTTTTAGTTTGCAATAATTCTTGCGCTTTCATTTGAAGTTCGAGTGGAATCTTTTCTCTATCTCCATTGTCTCCAAAATAGCCAAGCAATGTTAGAAAAATTACATAAGAATCATTACTGTCTTGAAGTAGTTCTTCCCAAATAAGAAGTGAACAACTTTGCTTATGTTCATTATGTATTGCCATTAAGAAATTATCATGATCCATTGACGGATGATGATCAATATAAATTACTTTTTTAGGATCTAAATCACGTCCTGCATGAATATCTGTACAAATTATTATATCCACATCTTCAGGGACATCATCCTTTGTAATAACAAAAACATCGCCTTTACTAACAGTACCAACAATCTTAGCATGTTTTTTAATCATATGATAAATTAAAGCTCCGCTTGTTACACCATCAGCATCCCAATGTGTTGCAAGAAATACATTCTTACCTTTTACTAAACTTAACAGTAAATCTCGTTTTTGCATATTAAAATAAAGCACAAAGCTTGTTTATATAACTTCCTAAAAAAAGATTAAAAGATTTAATCTAAACAACCAAAACAAATCAGATAGAAAACATTAAATACTAAATATAGTATAAATTGTATAATGGCAAGGAGAAAAAAAAGAAAATTTAATTATCTGTTTTGGACCCCTAGGGTTTTAGCAATTCTTTTTACATTAGCATTAATAATTCTCGCTGCACAAATTTTCATGCAAGGTTTCACAGAAAACAACCTAATAGGCTTTGCAATATTCTTAACTCCAGCATATGTATTAGTAGCTGCATTAATTTATGCTTGGAATAATGAGATATGGGGAGGATGGGTATTTATTGGACTATCAATATTTTACTTGTTTTTTACATATCAAATATTTAATTTTACAAACATATCTTTACTTAGCGGAGTTAATTTGCTAATAGGAATGTTATTTCTTTTAGATCATCATCATAGAAAAGTATAGAGGGTTTGATAAACCCTATATAGCGAACTTTGATATATAAATAAATCATTAAAAACTACATTTTTTAGAGGTCAATCAAAGTTCTCTATTTCATTTAAAGACATAGGTCAATAATTCTTCTTGGTCATATTCTTTAACTAATCTATCATCTTTAAAGATTTTAACAATCTTTTTCCCAATTATTAAATTATTACCAGAATTAAACGCATTATAAACATCACATGCATGAATTAAAAACGGTTTCTTATACCAAAATCTATTCTCTTTCTCTTGATTTTGATCAAACGCTAGAACACCAGTATCTTTATGATAAAAAACAGGCCCACGTAATCTTTTTCTTATCTCAAAAGCAAGAGCAGGATTTTCTTTCTCTAATATTTTGCTTGCTTCTTTTGCATATTTTACACTTTCCATACAATTATGTTTACAAGGGAAATGACTGATAAAAAAATATCCAAAATTTCTTAATAAATTATTTGTTAAATAATGGAAATGCGTTGTTTCTCTGTGTGTAATTGGGGCAAAATCATTTCCATATTTCTTAGCTTCAGCATAATTATTTCTATAAAATTCTCTGCAACAACTTGGATAACCAAACATCTTTCCAACAATATCATCTTCAAAATTCTCTTCTGCTTTTTTTGTAATATTAGCACTATCTTCATCTTTTGAAAAATATACAAAATAACTTCCAGTAACATCTGCTTCTTTATCTATAATACAAGTTCTGTTTAAGATTTTAAAACTTCCACAAACAAAATTTAGTCCCAACTTAGAACAAATATCATTTAATTCCTTCAACTTACTTTCAGAAATAACAAGCCTAGTAACTGGCTTAAGCTCATGCAAAGCAAAGTATATTTCTAACGCATCTTGCAAATTAAAATGTTTCAGTAAATCCTGTCCTTTGTAGTTTAATTCTAACATTATATGCGAAAAAACGAGGTATTACTTATAAAGGTTTAGATACAAATAATAATAAAATCATAAAGATTATTAACTTTTTTTCATAATAATATTCCGACAATAAATTCTGATTATGATATGGTTACTATAACTGGAATTACAAACATAGAGAAAAAACAAAATAGTTTAAATATGAAAAAAGTAAAAGAAATAACGGAAGATGAATTATACCGTAGAATCTTCAAAACTTTAAACTAAGGATTATACCTAAGCATAGTCCTTGGAAATGGTATCGCATCTTTGATTGTATCAAATCCACAAATCCATGATATTATTCTTTCAACACCAAGTCCAAAACCACCGTGAGGAACACTACCATATCTTCTAGTATCAAGATAAAACTCGTATTCTTTCAAATCCTCACCAGAATCCTTCAATCTCTTTTTAATTTCATCAATATCTTCTTCACGTTGACTTCCACCAATAATTTCACCATATCCTTCTGGAGCGATAAAATCACAACCTTGAACAACGTCCGGTTTTCCAGGAACTTCTTTCATATAAAATGCTTTTACAATTTTTGGATAATCTGTTACAATCACAGGAACATCATAAAGTCTACTCAATTTATCTTCCTCAACTGTCCTTAAATCCTTGCCCCATTCGACATCCATCTTACACTTTGATTTCAATATTTTCAAAGCTTCGTCATAAGTCATTCTAACAAATGGTTTTTTAACTATTGGCTCTAATTTTGTAATATCTCTTTTTAGAACTTCAAGTTCTGCTTTATGATTTTTCAAAACTGCCTTAAAAACATGTTTCAATAATTTCTCGCCATGGTCTTGAACATCGCTAAATTCACACCAAGCCATTTCCATTTCAGCATGCCAATATTCAGTTAAATGTCGACTTGTTTTACTTCTTTCAGCTCTAAAGCTTGGAGCAATAGTATAAATTTTCTCAAGAGCAAATATTGCGGGCTCCGCATGTAATTGCCAAGTTTGCGCGAGAAACATTGGTTTTCCAAAATAATCAACTTCAAATACTGTTGCGCCACCTTCACAATTTGAAGACATAAAAAGAGGTGAATGATATTCATAAAACCCATTTCCTTTAAAATATTCATCAATAGCACCAAATACAGTACTTCTGATTTTCATCATAGAAGTCATCTTTCTACTTCTTAGCCATAGATGTCTTTGATCAGCTAAAAATTCAGGTGAGAAATCTTTTTGTATTGGAAATTCGTTTGATGCTCCAATAAGTTCTAAATCACTAACATGCAATTCAAACCCTGTTGGTGCTCGAGGTTCTTTTTTAATTTCCCCAACAATTTTCATAGCAGCTTCAATTTGTACTTTATCAGCTACTTCAAACTTTTCTTCTCCAACATCAGCCTTTGCAATAACGCATTGAATAATATTAGTTGAATCTCTTAAATTTATGAATTTTAATTTGTTTGAGCCACGTTCTCTATGTACCCAACCATACAAAGTAACTTTACCTTTCCCTACATCCATTGCTTCCTGAATTGACATCTTTTTAATCATAATTATTCACCTATGTTAGTTTTTCATTAATTTCTTTTAAATTTATCCTAAAAATTGCCTGATTCTTCCAGCTTTTAATATTTGCTCCTGAATTGTCAAAGCGTCATTTTTCTTCATAGCAGTCATTATTCTTGAACTAATTTTTTGATGCTCTCATTTTAGACCTCTCACAAATTTTTCAATTCTATCTAATCCTTGTTTAATTCTTTTACCTGAATAACAAATTCTAATATATTTATCATTACCAAAAGCAATCCCTGGGATTGTCGCAACTTTATACTTCTGTAAAAGCTGTTTACAAAATTCTGTTGAACTCATTTTTTCTATTTTAGGAAAAACATAAAATGCTCCTTTTGGACTCTCGCATTTTAAACCCATTTTATTTAATCTTTTAACGACATAATCTCTAGTTTTTTTCAGTTCCACTTTGGGTTTTTCACTTAACGCTACAACAGCCATCTTTTGTGCAATAGAGCATGCGTTACTTGTGCTATGCCCTTGAATTTTTTTCATTTCAGATATTAATTCTTTTGATGCCCCACAATAACCTATTCTTAATCCTGTTAGTGCATAAGCTTTTGAAATCGAATTTATTGTAATTGTTCTTTTCTTCATTCCAGGAAATAATGCAATGCTATGATGCTCATCGTCGTATAAAAAAGATTCATAAACTTCATCACTAATAATATAAAAATCATGCTTTTTGGCTAACTTTGCAATTTTCTTTAATTCTTCTTTACTTATTACAGCACCAGTTGGATTACATGGAGAATTAAGAATCAAGCATTTAGTTTTTTTAGTAATTTTCTTTTCTATTAATTCAGCTTTAATCTCAAAGTTTTTAGTCTCTGCAATTATAGGCTTAGCACCTGCTAACTTAACTTGTTCTATATAACTTACCCAGTAAGGTTTTGGAATTATGAATTCATCTTCCTTGTTTGCTAATGCAAAAATAGCATTAAACAAAGCTTGCTTACCACCATTACACACAATAATTTCTTCAGGAGAATATGTTAATTTATTATCTCTTTTAAATTTTTTAACAATCGCTTGTTTTAATTCTATAATGCCACTTGCAGTAGTATAGTTAGTAAATTCTTCTTTGATTGCTTTAATCCCTGCTTTCTTTACTTTATCTGACATAGAAAAAAAAGGTTCACCAGCAGCAAAGCTAATTACATCATAGCCTTCTTTTTTCATCTGCTTAGCTTTGGACGTAATTGCCAAAGTTAAACTTGCTTTAACTCCTTTTACATTTTTTGATAACATTGTATCTCCTTTATATGTTCGAATATTTAAAAATATCTAAATAAAAAAAAGAAAAAAATCATTCAGGCCATACACTCTCCTGAACTTCTTTGATGTGCTTCTTTTGCAATAAAAACATACACATCCTACTTTGACCAATTCCTCCTCCAATACTTAATGGAACTTTATCTTCTAAAATTGCTTTGTGATATTCAAGTTCTTTTCTTTCCTCAAGCCCGCTTTCTTTTAATTGCCTAAGTAAAACTTTCTTATCGACTCTAATTCCCATTGAACTTAATTCCATTGAGCTTTGTCTTACTGTGTCCCAGACAAGTATATCGCCATCTAAAGTCCAATCATCATAATCAGCAGCCCTTAGATCGTGACTTTTTCCAGATTCTAATTTTCCACCAATACCTTTGATAAAAACTGCGCCAAACTTTTTAGCAACTTCATGTTCTCTTTCTTTTGGACTTAAATCAGGCAACATAATTTCCATTTCTTGAGTATCAATGAATGATATCTTTTCAGGTAATGTAGATTTGATTCCCAATTCTGATTCAACTAAACTTTCAGTCTCTTTCAAAGCTGAAAAAATCTGTTTAACAATTTTTCTAAGAAATTCTTCAGTTCTGTCTTCTTTAGAGATTACCTTTTCCCAATCCCATTGATCAACATAAATACTATGAATTGGCGAAACATCTTCATCCTTTCTAATAGCGTCCATATCGGTATAAAGTCCTGCACCTTGCCTAAATCCATGCTTACCTAAAGTCCATCTTTTCCATTTAGCTAAACTATGTACAATTTCAACTTTTTCGCAAAATTTTGTACTAAAGCTAACTGGCGTTTGCGTTCCAGCCAGATCGTCTTGTAATCCTTTACCAACTTTCAAGAATCTAGGAGCCGAGACTCTAATTAAACTTAATTTCTCAGCTAACTTTTTCTCAAAAGTATCCTTAACTAATTTTACTCCTTTTTGTGTTTTAAAATAATCTTTCATTATGATACCTCCTTTCTTGATTTTTCAATCATTTCTTTTGTAATTTTAATTTCTTCCTTTGGTATTAACATCTGTATGTATATTGCTTGTAACATTTTATTTACCTCATTAAACTATAATATTGTAAAGTGCCTAATCAATGCTTGAGGTAAATCAATTATCTAGAAATAGAACTAAGCTGATTGTTTCTGTAGCCATATCAATTATTGCTTTTGTCATAGTAATAGTATAGTAAACAATATATATAAAACTATTCCAAAAAAATAAGAAATATATCCCAAATATTCCGAAAAATATATAAATAATGGAAATATATTTCATTTATGCATAATAAAAACATAAAAATATTGGATTTATTGAAGAGAAACAGCAAATTAACTACTTCTCAAATTAGTAAAAAAACAGGAATTCCAATTACTACAGTGCATAATAGAATTAAAAAGATGGAAAAAGAAGGTATAATAAAACATTATACTTTAGATCTAGACTATAATAAATTAAACCTACCTTTACAGGCTCATGTATTGGTGACTGCATTTAATACAACACCAAACGGAAAAAAGGTAGACCAAGAAATTATTGCTAAACAAATAAAAAAACACGAACATATTGAAAGAGTACAGATAATAACAGGAGGATATGACCTTCTCGTAACAATCAGAGCATCTTCTATGAAAGAATTAAATGAATTAATTACAAAATTCATACGTCAAGTTGATGGTGTTGACAAAACAACCACAATGATGGTTATGGATGAAGTATAATTAATTTTATAAACAATCTCTTATTTCTTCTATTTATGATTGGAACTTATTTTTCAAAAAGCAAAGAAAAAGAATTATTGAAGTTTCTAGATGTAAGTAAAACTTTAATTACCGTTAAAGGAGAGGGAACATTGAAGGATATATTACATTCTGACGCTAAATTTGAGACTGCTGTAATTAAGCCAGTTGAATATTTTAAACCAGATTATATTGATTGTAAATATCTATTTGGAAAAACAGAAGTGGTTGTTAATGTTTTATATCTAAAAGGCACAAGACCTACACTTTTAGGAGAAAGAGAGTTTGAAGCGACAATTGCTTTTGGTGGGCTTAAATGGCAAACGCCTCAACAATATGTTGAATTCGCAAATTCTAAAATTGATATGTTTAGAGAATATCTTGCAAAATAGATTACATATTTAAACAATCTATCTCTTTTTACTTATTATGCTAAAAACAACTCATACTGACAATGAAGCACGTACTGGAACATTTCACGTTAGAGGTAAGAAGATTAAAACACCATTCTTTATGCCAGTTGCAACAAAAGCTGCAGTTCGTCATGTTGTTTCTGATGATTTAATAAAAATGGATGCGCAAGCAATCATTAGTAATTCACTTTTACTTAATTTAAGACCAGGAGCAGAATTAATCCATGAGATGAAAGGGCTACATAAATTCATGAATCATCATGGAATTATATTTACAGATTCAGGTGGGTTTCAAGCAATAAGAGGTTTTTGTGAAAAAATAAAAGATACCGGGATAGATTTTAGAAGTCCGTTTGACGGAACTAAACATAAATTAACAGTTGCAAACTGTATGAAAAATCAAATATTAATAGACTCAGATGTTGCAATGATGCTTGATCATATGCCGCTTGCTAATCATACTTTAGAACAAGTAAAAGAATCTCTTGATAGAACAACTTTATGGGCAAGACTTGGAAAAGAAATTCACGATGAATTAAAAGAAGAATACAAATCAAAACAATTTTTATTTGGAATTTGTCAAGGCGGAACTGATGATAAGTTAAGAACTCAAGCAATTAATGAGATTACAGCATTAGATTTTGACGGCTACGCACTAGGAGGACTTGCAATTGGCGAACCTAAACCTGAAATGTATAAAGCAGTTAAAATCGGATGTCCTCAACTTCCAGCCGATAAGGCAAGATACTTAATGGGCATTGGTCATCCAGGAGATATAATAGAATGCGTAAGTAGTGGAGCTGACTGTTTTGATAGCGTATACCCAACTCAAGTTGCAAGGCATAATCATATAATGACAAACAATGGATTTGTTAAACTTCTAAAGAGCCAATACAAAGTAGATAAAGAACCTTTAGATCCTGAGTGCGATTGTTATGTATGTAAAAGTTATTCTAAAGCATACATTAGACATTTAACAAAAGTTGATGAGCCTGTTGCATATCAACTCAAGAGCTACCACAATCTACATTGGATGCAAAACTTTATGAAAAAGATACAACAAAATATTAAAGAGAATACTTTAGAAAAATATAGAAAAGAAATCATGAAAAAATATTAAATCTATTTCTTAGACGACGATAATTTTATTCCTGAAGGGCAATGGTCTGAACCTAAAACATCAGTTAGAATGGAATAAGGGGCTCCAGCGACCCCTTATAATCCCCAGCAACCTTTCGCCTAC
>CAYZMD010000010.1:0-20075 GCA_964479425.1 uncultured Methanosarcinales archaeon
GACATGGGGAAATTTATTACATTGGCAATTAAGGGTCGTTAATTAAGACAGTGCCGAAATTGTAGATAAATTCATTCTACCTTTAACACAAAATATGAAGAAAACAGCAACAAAAATTAATAAATTTGATAACAAAATAGTACAATTCAAAAATCTAGAAATTTTTGCAGTAAAACCTATCTATTTAATAATGTTAAAACTAGGCAGAATGACAGATAAAGATATAGTAGATATTGAGAGAATACTTAGAAAAGAAAAAATCACAGGCCAAAATTTAGACAATGCTTTTAAAGATTTAATGAAAAATATGAAAGGAGAAAAAACAGCACTTGAAGATTTTAAAGAAAATTATGAAGGATATGTACAAAATTTTCTATGGCCAAAAGCAGAACAAATAAAGGGGATAATGATAGACATTGAAGAAAATCATCTTAATGTGTTTTTATACGGACAAAAAGAATTGCTAAAATGGCACAATAAAGAAAAAACAGCACACATTCAAAGATTAATTAGAGATATCAAACAATTATTTCCACACTTAAAATTTGTAAAATCCGAAAATAAAAAATATTATGAAACACTTTGCAAACAACTTCTAAAATTATTTGAAGATTACAAAAATAATAGAAATATAATAATAACAGATCAAAAAATAAATCAAGTATTAGATAAAATATCTGAAGCTTTTAATTAAAAAAATTACAACTAAATCTTTTATTGAAAAATCCATTCTATAATTTTCATTAATAAAAGAGATTTTAAGTTATCTTTATAAAGTTGCTACTATGTAGGTACTAATAGATTAGAAGTGTGAAATTGCTTCTGAATTTGGTGAAATAAAAATGGACTATAACGAAGAAAGAGATGAAGAAGAATGAATCCAATAAAAAAAATAGGAGTTAATATCTTTACAGGATTTTTATTATATAGTGCACTTAAAACATCCGCTATGGGTGCAGAATTACCTATTGATAAAGTAAAAACAAAAGAAAATCATCAGAATACAATTGTATCAATAAAAAATGCTCATAAATTAATGAAAATTGCATATGAATGTGATTTTGAAGATGAAGATTATTATATGGCACAAAGACCCTACGTCAGAGCAATCGAAGAAATTAGTGATAAATTTGGAATTAATATAGCAAATAATGCAGCAAGAGTTGAAGCTGAAAATGGAAATATTGTTTTTTATACAACTTATCAAAAAGAAAATAGTGGAAATTTAGAAGATTATCAAACAATAGATAAAATATTTGGAAAAAATATTGAAAGAACTTACGTTAACTTACACAATAATAAAAAATTAAAATATGTCTATGAAAATAAAATTGACAAAAATGTAGATTCTATTCTAATGAAGGTAATTCAAAGATGAATCCAATAAAATCCATAAAAGATCATTGCGTAAGAATTTATAATTACGTTAATTATGGTAATTACAAAACGGATGAAGATTTTTTAGAAGAGATTAAAAAAGGGACAGAAAAAGTTAAAGAATGTCAACTAATTGACACTTATATTATTAATCATTTCGCTCAATACGTTAAAGATACAGACATGAACTGTATTAGATTAAGTTTAGATGAATCTATTAATTCCTACAAAGCAAAAGGAGAAAAATTTGTCTTAGATCCTTTAAGAAAAAGAGTTATTGCTTTAAGAGCTCAAAACATGCAAGCTCCAAAATATATTCCAAAAGATGAAATTGGAGATACTATTAAAGGAGATGATATGAGTAAGGCTTGGAATATATTAAATAAATATAGCAAGAAATAAATTTTGCCGCAACCATTAAATAGTTTAAAGTTTGAATTCTATGTATGAAAAGATTGTTATTACTATTATTATTAATTCCATTAGTAAATGGATATATACTTAATTCTAGTCAAGTTTGTGTAAATACAAATATTGACATTAAACAAGGAGATGGTTATCTAATTGAAGCAACAGGGATTATGAAAATAGGTGAACAAAAGTTTGGTCCTGAAGGAACAATGATATACAATGTTACAAATCATTCTTATGAGAAATATGATCTTTGCCCAACGATGTATCATGGAGCAGTTGTTGGAAGGGTTGGAAGTAATTGTATTTACATAGGACGACAATATGCAAGATTTAGTTTTTATGAAGGAAACCTACAATTATGTATTAATGATAATGATGTATCAAGTTATACTGAAGAATTTTTTGTAACTGTAGAAAAAAAAAATGTAAGTAGGGTTATTCCTTATGAACTTGAATTCTATGGCAACAAAAGTAAAGAATGCATTAAAGATAGTGATTGTGCCAATGGGCTTTGTAATGTTGATTTTATCTGTATTGAATGCAATAAAGATGATCAATGTAAAAATACCGAATCAATAAATAAATATTGTGAGAATAATTCAATTGTTTCAAGCACAAATAAGACAATTGGAAGTTGTAATAAAATATCAGATTTATGTAAATATTCTAATACAATAGAAAAAGATATTATTAAATGCAATAATAGTGCGTATTGCAAAGATGCTGTTTGTGTTGATAATGTTAGTTACGAAGAAGAACCACAATTAATAAAAAAAGAGTTAACAAAGATTAGCGAGGAAGACAAGAATATAGACAATATAAATCCTATAGAAGATATAAAGCCTAAAGAAGTTATAAAGTCTATAGAAGTTATAAAAGAAGAACCAATAAATAAAAAATCAATAGGAAGTCAAGTAATAATTATTACAATTATATCGTTATTTATTTTAGCCTTTTCTTATTGGCAATTCAAATCTTCCTAGATTTAATACAACGCCAATACAAAAAATATTCCTTATCCTTAAATTATTTGATTTTCTAAAGATGGATTAGGAACTGGTTCTGGAAGAATAGCAGGAACTGGTCCTGATTCGGTATTTTCGCCAGGTGCTAAACTAGGATCTAATTCAGGTAAAGCCATTGGGTTAGGTTCTACAATTATTGGAGTATCTATAGCTTCTACAATTAAATCATCATCAATAACTTCAATAAATGTTTTATCATTTGCCATGCATTGTCTAGGATAACTTTCCATAGCAGGATTTCCTGCATCAATACAATCTTTAAAATTATTAACTTCTCCACAAACATAAGTACAAGGTGTTTCTAATAATATTTTACATTCTTCATTCATTGAAGTTTTTGCAACAACTGTACAATATAATTGTAATCCGTTTGGTTTATAATATCTCGCACTCTCTCCAGGAACTATACTAATAGCCTTAGTTAAATCTCCACAAGAATAAACTGTTTTTTCTGTTTTACATAATTGTTCAGGATTTATTGTAGTTGGAGTACAGCCAACAATGAATATTAATAGTATTACGATAATAAGTTTCTTCATGTTTACACCTCTTTTTATTATTTATTATAAAAATAGTATTTAATTGTTTTGATTAAATAAATATTTATAAACTAAATAAAAATAATCAATAAAATGGAAGATTTAGAAGTAAGATTAAGGAATGTAAAAACAAAAACAAGAAGAAAAATTCTTGATGAAGTATATAGACAAGCTATTGGGGAAGAAAAGGGAGAATATTCTGAATATATGGCTAATAAAATTAGTGGAAATTCAGATGATATAACAGACTTAAGAGGAAGATTACATGATATAGCAGACCTATTTGTAAACACTAATGCACAAACAAGAAGAATTAAGAAAGATATGCTAAAAAAATATAGTGATTTTATGGGTATTGCACACAAGCTCGAAGAGACATGGACAGAAAAAAGAATTGATGAAGTATTTACATGGGAAGAGCATATTGTTGAAAATGAAGATTTAAGTGAGAATGAAAGAAGAGAACTCATAGATGATGTTGATAGATTACAATATATGGCAATTCATAATATGGGAGCATTAGGACAAGCCCCTCCAAGATTATTAAAAGCATTAGAATATAATCCAAGTAATGCAAGTACACATTTTATGTTAATGGAGTCATTCTTTAATTTAGGTGACTATAAATCAGTTGTCCAACATGGAACAAATGTTGAAAATGACGTAAGATTACAATTCACAGATAGAAGTACATCCATTATGAGTTATATGTTTGGATTGAGCCTATTTAGGACAGGCGATAATGTGAAAGCAAGAAAAATGCTAGATATGAGTTGGAAACTAACAGGGAAATGGCTTAATGCATTCCAATATTTTAGAGGAGAAAAATTCAGAAAAGAATTATGTGAATATAAATCAAAAAAAATAATTGGAAAAGAACATAAATTTCATTATGTAGGAGATAGGCCATTTGGACCTTATAATATTAAGTTTTTTTAAACAAACTCTCCAATAGTCATCTGTCTTTTTCCACAAACCTCAATAAAAGGTTTTGCTATATTTACCCACGCGCCCATATTATGTAGATGTTCAAACTTTTTTATTTTTCCTTTAAGCGCAACAATTGTTTTAGCAGTTTGCGGTCCAATTCCTGGAATTCTAATAAGTTCTTCATAAGAAGCTTCATTAATATCAATCCTTCCCTCAAAAGTTTCTCTTGCTAAAGCCAACTTCGGATCACAATTTGGAAGCATATCGTCATTAAGTATTTGTTTAAATTCTTTAAATTTATAATCATACTTTTTTACTAAAAAATCAATGTTGTATAGATGAGCCTCTCGATGTAAAGGTTCTGCTTTCTCTTTTTCCATCTTAGTTCCTTTTACAGGTCTAAAGCTTGAGAAATACATTCGCTTCATATTAAATGCTTCATATTCCCAATCAACCATTTTTAAAATATCCTTATCAGTTGAATATTTACTTATAATCATCTGAGTTGATTGACCAGCTTTCAAATTTAGTCTTTTTATCCACGCCTGTCTTCTTAGTATATCAATTTTAAAATCTTTACAATCGCTTAATTCACCCATTACGCTTTTGTTTGGAGATTCTATGTTTATACTCATTCTGGTTGAGTATTCTGCAGCTTCTTTTAACAAATGTTTACTCACACCAGGCAATGCTTTAAAATGAATATAACCTTTAAAGTTATGTTTTGTCCTCAATATCTTTACAGATTCAATCATTTGCTCTGTTGCTTTGTCTGAATTTCCTGCTACACCAGAACTAAGAAATAATCCGTTAACATCTAACTTTTTATGTAAGTGATTGAAAATTTTTGCTAATTCATTTGGTTTATAGGCAACTTTCTTTTTTGCACAATTATTAGAATTAGAACAGTATTTGCAATCAAAACTACAACTATTATTCATCAATGTTTTAAAGATTCTGCAAGTTTTATGCTCAGCTTTTGCATGATAAATCCCGCCAAGTCCACTTTTTATATTTACTTGACAAGCTTTAGGCCCACAACTATCATACTTGCCTTCAGAACTTAGTATTTTTGCTTTTTGTAATATGTCCATTTAATCACATCTTTATTTCATTAAAAACTTATTTTTTACAACTAATCTTTTCATTTGGTCTATTGCAATCTCATTTAACCTACATAATCTCTTTGACTGTTCTATTCCCTCTTTGATAAAAAAAGAATTTAGATTTTCAAGATTTGATAAACATATTAACTGAGTTATATTTGCATAATCTCTAATGTTTCCTTTTTTACCTTTATTATGTTGCCTCCACTCTTTTGCTGTTTTACCAAATAAAGCAACATTCAAGACATCAGCCTCATCAGCATAAATTTTTCTTTCCTGTTTCTTTAATATTTTTGGAGGAAGCAAATTCTCTTTTATTGCATCTGTATGAATTTTATAATTTATTCTAGCTAAATCCCTTTTAATGTCCCATTCTAAATTTTTACTTTTTTGTTCATTTTCCTTTAACCTTTGAAATTCTTTAATAAAATATAATTTAAATTCAGCAGAGATCCAAGAAGCAAATTCAAAAGCAATATCTTTATGGGCATAAGTTCCACCATATCTGCCAGACATTGAATAAATACCAATTGCATTAGTTCTTTTAATCCATTTCTTAGCAGTAAGTGAAAAACTATTGCTCCCTGCTGCATTTCTAAACCCATCGAATTCGACGGGTTTAAAAGTAGGATTATGAATTTTTTCCCAAAGACCAACAAATTCTATTGTACTTCGAATTCTTAACCAGTTTTGAATAATATAATCGGTTCTACCCTTATCTTTATACTTAGCAATATCCGTCAATGAAATATAATCTTTATTATCTTTATAAGAAAGTTTTATTTTAGTACCCTGAACATCTAACTCATACACAACAATTCACCTCACATAAATATAATAAGAAAAGGGGTTTATATACCTCACGCGCACCTGTCCAGTGGAGTATTTTGACCAGTGGCGATTAAAAGTTTTAAGCGTTAAATTATATAACAAAGATGAAGTTCAGTTATTCAAGTCTAAAATTACATCCTTAAACAATTTGTTTAATTTAAAATTATCATATTTATATTTATTTATTATTCCTTTAGCTTTCTCAGATATTCTATCAAACATATATTTTATCTTAAATTTTGTCTTTTCATTACCGAACACTTCAAAATAATATTCAAGGTTATCCTCAAAAAAGGAGATGCTATCTGCATCCTTAAGAAAATCAGTATCTTCATCGCCACCCACTTCATGGTATAAAACGAGATGTTCAACTTTTTTTATAAATTCTTTATGAAAATCATATTTTCTCAATAAAGCACTTATGACTTTAACACTTCTTTTTGCATGCTCTTCTTTATGCTTATCATAATTTTTGTTTTTTTCTTTTAATTTTGCTTCTTTTTCGCCAATAAAACCTCTTTCAATATCATGAGCCAATGCTGCAATTTGCATTGCCTCATCTGCATTAGGTTTTAATTTAAGAATCCATTTTTTAGTAGATTTTGAATGTTCAGGATCAGTCCTGTGGGGAGATTTAGATATTATTTTTTCAATCTCCTTTTCAATTGCTTTAATCTTATCCATAATCAAGAATATATATTAAATCGTTTAATAAGTTTATGTTTCAGGTTTAAAAAATACTTTGGTTTGCTTTATTTGTTGAGACATTTCTAAAAACATCTTTCGAAAACAAAATCTTTTAAATTTTCTTTAAAATTATCCTTATTTGTAGAATAGACAACAAATTGTTTTGCGTTTGGGAAATTATCTTTATATTTGTGTAACTGATGTTTTTTATAATGAGGCACTAATCCTTTATGACCTTTAACTTCTATTACAGCCACAGCTGGTTTTGCGACATATAATCAATTCCATAAAGCAGAATATCAATATCACCTTTATCTCCCAAAGAAACTTCCGTAGAAATTTCACAATCATACATTTCGACATGAACTTCTAATAAAAGATGATTATTTACAAGTTCTTGGATTATTCTATTATGTAGATTCATATAATTGCTAAGTGTAGCAAATTTAAAAGTCTATTCGCTATATAACGATTAAGGAAATTTTATATACAACTAATACTTTATCATTAAAATAAGGGAAAACTTGATTCTATGAATTCCAATCTCCCATGGAGGTTAAAAATGAAAGCAAAATTAACTAATAAAGTAAAATATACACATAAGAGTGGAGGGCACGCATGTTATTCAAAACAAGCAGGCACACCATTTACACCGGGAGAATATTCTGAAAGTTTTAATGGTGTTTGGGAAAATACAACAGTACTGCACAATGGTTTTAAATCTGTTACAACAGGTTCTCAACATTATGCAAATATTGAAGCATTTATTGTAGAAGATGAAAATGAATCAAATATTGGCAAAAGTGTAATTGTTAGAGTACATGTAAGAAAATTCTACAATGAACATTATGAGAATCCAAGAAGGCATGTAACACCAAAAATACAAGAGAATTTTCATCAAGACATTGAAAAAATAATTAAAGACACACAAATAGTAGAAGTAACAAACAATGTCAAATACGATAGAACATACATACCAGATTATGAAGCATTAAGAAAATTGCTTTAATTTTATTTTTTTATTTTATCAATTACTTTGTCTGTTAAACTTCCAAGCTTGCCTTTCATTCTCTCAAGCATCTGCTGTATCTTTATAGAAGTCCAACCAAAATATGATACAACATCTTTAATTCTACTTCGCCAAGCATTAAAATAAAAAACATTCTCAATTGGAAATTTTGGAGGCATAGGATTTTTTTCATCAGGATAACCTATTGGTATCATAACTTGCGGCCTATGTTCATCAGGAATACCGCAGACTCTTTTAACCATATTTTCATCAAATCCGCCAATCCAACAAGCGCCTAGTCCATATGAATGTGCTGCTAACAAAATATTTTGTGCTGCAGCAGATACATTTTGTACAGAGTATAATCTTTCTCCTCTTATTCCATAATATCTTTTTGCAACAACTGGTTCTGCTACTACAACAACAATAACAGGAGCAGTTGCCATCCAATACTGTTGTAAAGAAGCCTCAGCTAACGCTCTTCTTTTGCCTGGATCAAACACTACAACAAATTTAAAATTCATTAAATTACCACAACTTGGCGCGAGCCTACCACAATCTACAATATTTGCAATAGTATCAAAAGGAATAGGAACATCCATAAATTTTCTTATTGTTCTTCTTGTACGTATACACTCAATAGCATCCATAAGGTATTTAAATGAGTTCTCATATTTAAACTTTATGCAGTACTCTAAATTAGTGCAATTCTATGAGAAAGTAAATTCCACTTCAAAGAGGTTGAATAAGACACATTATATTTCCGAATTTCTAAAAGAATGTAAAGATGAAGACCTAGAAATAATTATACCATTACTACAAGCAAGAGTGTTTCCTGCTTGGGACGTAAGAAAAATTGGCGTTAGTGATAGATACGTCATAAAAGCAATAAGCATTGCAACTGGCTTTACAATAGATGCTATTGAAAAAGAATGGAAAAGATTAGGCGATTTAGGAGAAGCTGCAGAAAGTTTAGTTGGGAAGAAAAAACAAGCAACATTGTTTAGTTCAGATTTAAGTGTTAGAAAGGTAATATCTAATATTAAAAAATTAACTTTACAAACTGGTTCTGGTTCAGTTGATCAAAAAACAAAAATTATAGCGGAATTATATACAAGCGCAAAACCAAAAGAAGCAAAGTATATTACAAGATTAATACTTGAAGATTTAAGAATTGGAGCAGGCGAAAGCTCAATCAAAGATGGTATTGTTTGGGCATTCTTACCTAAAGTTTATGGCGTTCATCTATATTGTGATAAATGTAAAGCCTTTATGCCTAATACAAAAACCTGTTTTATATGTAAAGAAAAATTAAGCAAAGAATATCCTGAATTAAAAATATTAGAAGTAGAAGAAAGCATTGGCGATGAAGAAATTAGCAAATATGATTTGATAGTTGCAAAAGAGGAAAGAAAAGTATATAATGAAATTTCAGAAAAAGTGCAATCAGCAATTAATGTTTCTAACGATTTAGCATTAGTTACAAAAAAGATTAGAGAAAAAGGGTTACAAGGATTAAAAGACATTGGAATGAAAGCCTTAGTTCCAATAAAAGTTATGCTTTATCCAAAAGCAAGAGATATGGATGATGCTTTTGAAAGGCTAGGAAGACCAATGGCTCTCGAGTATAAATACGATGGATTTCGTTTACAAATTCATAGACTAAAAGATGATATTAAATTATTTACTAGAAGGCTTGAAGATGTAACAACACAATTCCCAGACGTTGTAAAAGTTGCTAGAGAGAATATTAAATCTGAAAATTTCATTATTGATTCTGAAATTGTTGGTTATGATAAAAAGACAGGAAAATATTTACCATTTCAAAAGATTTCTCAAAGAATTAAAAGAAAACATGATATTTCACAAATGACAAAAGATTTGCCAGTCATTGTAAATGTATTTGATATTATGGAAGTTGATGATAAAAATACATTAAAATATCCGTTTAAAGATAGAAGAGCATTAATTGAAAAAATAGTAAAAGAGAGTAAAGATATAATGCTTGCTAAACAACTCGTTACTTCCGACGACAAAGAAGCTAATGCATTTTATGAGGAAGCTTTACAGGTTGGGGAAGAAGGTGTTATGGCTAAGGGACTTGATGCTCCGTATAAACCGGGTGCTCGTATCGGATATGGATTAAAGATAAAACCTGTTATGGAAAGTTTGGATTTAGTAATTGTTGCAGCAGAATGGGGTACAGGAAAAAGAAGCGAATGGTTGAGTAGCTTTACATTAGCCTGTGTTGACGATAATGGAGATTTTTTAGAGATTGGAAAAGTTGGCACCGGATTTAAAGAAAAATCTGAAGAAGGCCTAAGTTTTGAACAATTGACTAATTTACTAAAGCCATTAATTATTAAAGAAAAGAATAAGGATGTTACTTTACAACCGCAAATCGTTATTGAAGTTAATTTTGAAGAAATTCAAAAATCACCGACTTATTCTTCTGGGTATGCACTTCGTTTTCCAAGAGTTATTAGACTTCGTGATGATAGACGCCCAGATGAGTGTTCTGATATAGAATTAATTGAAGAGTTATACCACGTACAGCGTGGCAGGAATTAAGTATTTCCGTTTGATTTGTTTTCTTGTACATTATAAAATAATCATGTAATGTGTATCTAATAAGTGATTACTTTTATAAGTATTCTGCGCTTGTGAGGTATATGAAAGAAAAAGCATCAAAACCTAAAAAATGTATCTATGATAGATTAGATTTAATGGTAGAAGCAGGATATCATAATGGTGCTGCTAGATATATATCTGATCCAAAAATGGATGTAACTCCTGTTGGACGAATTGAAAAAACACTATATTATACTTCTCATGTAGCAGGAGAATTTGCTGGAGCTACGATGAAACCAGTTGTGTATATAATAGAATTTTCGAAAAAGCACTTTAAGTAATTTTTAAACATTTAACAAAATAAAAAAAATTATTTATTTAATTTATCCATTCTGCCGTTAGCATTTGAGAAAAAATCTTCAATCTTAACATCTGATGATGTAACATTACCCTGTCTAGGATTGTATTCTTCTTTTTTCTTTTCTGGCTGAGAGGCTGATGAATCGCTATTTTGATGTAATTCTTGTAAAGAAGGTTGCGGACTCTTCATATCAGACATTTTACTTTGTAATGCCATAAAATCTTTATGTAATTCCTTCATATTAGCTTCCATCATGTTTTTATATTCAACAAAGAATTTTCCAAAATCTTGAAGAACTTGCTCGACTTTAGCCACTCTTTTTATCAAAGCAGACTTTTCAGCAGCATTTTCTATTTCATTAATTTTAGGTTCTGTTGATTGAGCAGCTGCTTCTTGAGGTGCTTGTTCTACAGTTTGAGACGCTTGTTCTTTTGCATCTTCTTCTTTTTTTCTTTTAATTTCCTTTAAAGCATCATCAATATTAGGATAAATTCCACTTTGTACCATAGTTTGTGCTAATCCCATATCTTTCTGAGCTTGTGCTAAATAATCCATATTAGTAACCTCTTGAGTTTTTTTAATAAATTAGATAATAACTATTATATAAAAATTTCTATGTTTAATTACCCTTTTTAAAACTAAAAATACGCGTAATTTTATGTATTCTCTTGATAATTATGTTATGAAAGACTTTCCAAAAAGGTCCAAAATAGATAATAATTAAAAACCCAACGATAACATAAGTCACAATATCGTATGTTATCCTGGACCAATAATCACACTGTAATCCCGCAGTTCCACACGTAAGTAGTAGTCCTATTTCGTCAATAATAAGTCCAAAACCAAATCCATAAATTGCAGCTGATATTCTCTTTAATCTTTGTGAGTCTGTAACGAAAACAACCCAGCCTGCGAGTAAAACCATCGCAATGCCAATATAATAATGATGTATATGATAAGTATCTATAAAACCAAATCCAAGAATATTAAACCCAGGAAAATAAATTACAAGTATACGTGAAATAAAAAAAGCTAACATGAAAAATACAAATATAATAAAAGGAGTTACTTTCTTTCTTTTTATAATATCTAAAATCCATAAATGCTTTAGGTCTCTAATCAACTTAATCATTGTCTTTTTAATTTTTTCTCATTATTTAAAACTTTCTTAAGAGAATGAATTGCTACCTGAATTTGCTTATCATTTGGTTCTCTTGTTGTAATCTTTTGAAAAAACATTCCAGGAGACAATAAAAGCCTAATAAAAATATTCTTTTGATGTTTATCTCCAAATTTTAATAATTCATATGAAACTGAAGCAACTACTGGTAATAATAATAGTTTGAAACATATTCTTAACAAAATAGTATCATACTTGATAAAAGAGAATAATACTATACTGAGAATTAATACAATGCCAACAAAAGCACTGCCACATCTTGTATGTAATGTTGTATATTTTTTTACGTTTTTTATCGTTAATTCTTTATTATGTTCATAACAATGTACGGATTTATGTTCGGCTCCATGATACTGAAATAAAGCTCTCACATCTGACATAAATGAAATCACATAGATATACATGACAAATAAGGATAATCTAATTATTCCTTCAATTAAGCTAAAATAGACTCCTGGATCATCAGCAAAAAACTTAGTTACATATATTGGCACTACCATAAAAAAAAGGATTGCAAAACCAAATGAAAGTATTATTGTAAATAAAATTTCTTTCAATGACATCTGTTCTTCTTCTTTCTCTTCAACAATATTAGCGCTCCAAGTAAGTGCTTTCATTCCAATAACGAGCATTTCAAAAAGATTAAAAACTCCTCTAATGAAAGGTAATCTTAATATTTTTCTTGGTTTTAGAAGTTTTTGAGTTTTACTTACAATTTTACCATTAGTCTTTCTAACGCTAGTTACAACAAATGAAGGAGATTTCATCATAACACCTTCAATTACAGCTTGACCACCAACAGCTAATTTTTTCATAAATATCCTAAAATATAAATGATATATAAAATTATAGTTTAGGGAATGTTAAAGTAAAAGTTGTTCCTTTAGAAATTTCACTATCAATCTTAATATTTCCATTATGCAAATCAACTATTTTCTTAACTATTGCAAGTCCTAATCCAGTACCTTTTGCAACTCTTGTCATATGATGTCCAGATATCTGGTAGAATTTTTCAAACAATTTTGGTAAATGCTCTTTATCAATTCCTTTACCTGTATCTTTTATTATTAATTGCCATGTCTTTGAATTTATATTACATGTAACCAAAATCCTTCCTTTATCAGTAAATTTAGCTGAATTATTCATCAAATTAATATAAACCTGCTTTAACTTGTCTGGGTCTGTAGTGACCTTTGCATTTTTGGGAATGTTAAATTTGACTTGTAGTTTCTTCTTTCTTGCCAAAGCAAAAAAAATAGGATTATTTAGTTCATGCAAGTCAAATTTTGTTAAACAAAGATGAGCTTTATCACTTTCTAATTTATTTAAATCTAAAATGTCGTTTATTAGATTAGTCAGTCTGTCAGTTTCCTCATTAACAACTGTTAATGCGTCTGTTTGTTGTTTATTTGTTTTACCTAATTGTCCTTTCTTCATCATCGATACATACAATTTTATTGACGTTAATGGAGTCCTTAATTCATGACTCACAACCGAAACAAAATCATCTTTTAATTCGTTTAATTCTTTTTCATGTAAATATTTTAAGTTAGATTCTCGTAATTTATTTCTTAAAAAAAGCTTATCTACGAGTTTTAGATAAATAACTCTCGTAAACATCATAGCAGATAAAAAAGGCCATGGCTGAATAAAAACATTCAATTTATCACCTGTACTATTAAATACAATAAAATTAATTAAACTTACAAGTGGAGCAACTGCATATAAAATAAAAGCATGAAATATTACATGTTTATATCTTATTTTTTCTTCAGTAAAATAAAGATAATATATTGGGCTTGCAAGTATTAAAAGTTCAAGAAGCAGAAAAATTGCAAAACCATAATATTGATTAAATAATAATTCAGGATGTCTATAATGGGCAATTAACCAAAAAACTTCGACAACAAATATTAATATAGCAACAAAAAAAAGATTTCTAAATATTTTTTTTCTCAAAATTTTTCTATCTTTAATAATCGGATACAAAAATGCGTTAGCAAGCAAAACTAATGCAACTAATTCTAATGCATGATCGAGTAATGGCAAGAAAGGTTGTAAATAAATTATATTTAGTTTTTTGAATACAATGAAAAAGTAAATGAAAGTATTAACAAATGCCTGCAAACTAAGTGCAGTAAAAGCAATTATTAAATATTTATACTCATGTTTTTTAGATTTGGTATACTCAGAAGCAACCATATAAGATATTAATGAGAAAATTAGTAAGTAGAAGAAATTCTTAAACAAGGCGCCAGAGTTCTGACCTAAAAATAAAAAAAAATGCCTTATAGAATCAATCATCTTTTGTCAACTTTTTTGCAAGCTCGAGTAGACTTTCAGGTTCAAAGGGTTTAGTCAAATACTCATCCGCACCAACAAGAACTCCTTTATCCTCATCAATCTGCTGATTTTTTGCTGTGACCATTAAAATTTTTGTTTTTTGCAGATTAGCATCTTGTCTAACATGAAAACAAATATCATAACCACTTCTATTTGGAAGCATTAAATCAAGAACTACAAGATGTGGTCTTAACTTCTTGATTTTTTGAAGACCTTCTTCGCCATCTGCAGCATAATGTATATTAAAATGATTACCTAGGATTAAACCTTCGGCTTTAGCAATATTTTCTTCATCTTCAATAATAAGTACGTTTTTTTTCATGATAAACACCCCTATTAGTAGAATTTAGTTAGTAATTTAAAAAGTTTGTTAGAATTAAGGATATAGAAGGTTTTGACAAACCCTATATAGCTAACTTTAGTATATAAATAAATCACTAAAAACTACAATTTTTAGAAGTTAATCAGTTATCTATAATTAGTATAATATACCAACAAGAACGCCTTGAATTTGATCAAATCTTACTTTTCCTGGGTCTTGTCTAGAATTATTATCTCCTTTCATAATAGCATACCAACCGTCATTATCATGGCCTATTTCAATAATTCTGTGAATGATAATACCGTCAGAATATGTGCTCTTGTAAGAAACAATATCTCCCATCTGTAACTGAGTTGAATCTTTAGGTTTAAGTTCTATACTATTAGCAGAGGAATCAATAATTGGGTCCATAGAGTTTGTATCTTCAAATTCTGCCCACTCCGCACCTTGAATGTCAATTATAATTTTATCTTCATAAACGTGAATTTTGTCTTTTGTAATCCAATCTTTAGGACTAGGTTTATCTTTAGAAAAATCTCCAAAAGGTATCTCACTCGAAGCTGCTTCAGTGTATAAACTATTACTTACCCATCCAATAGCAAATACAAGTATTATTATCATGAATATACGCTTCAATTTAACCTCTAAGACCTCTCTTCATATTGTCCTTAAAAGGAAGAATACTTATAAATCTAACTGGATTTCGTTCCTACAGAGTGGTTAATTATAATAGATAAGTATTTAAACATTAATAGCTTTTTTATGCCTATGAATTGGAAAATAACGCAAGTTCCTAAAAAATTGCCAAAACTCAATAAACCAATTTTTATTGAGGGTTTACCAGGCATCGGTAATGTAGGCAAAGTCACAATAGATTTTATCAGAGAAGAACTTAAAGGCAAAAAATTGTTTGATCTTTTTTCTTATACCTTTCCGCATAGCGTATTTGTAAATGATAAAAATATGGTAGAATTGCCAACTATTGAAATTTATTATGCGAAAAATAAAAAAAATGATTTATTATTGCTGGTAGGTGATGTTCAACCTATTGATGAAGTTTCTTCATATGAATTTTGTGACGCAATTCTTAAGATTGTTGAAAAATTTAAATGTCAAGAAATAATCACACTAGGAGGAATTGGACTTCAAGCAGTTCCTGAAAATCCTAAGGTTTATTGTACTTCAAACAGTAAAGAAATAGTCGCTAAATATAAAAAAGGAACAAAACTAAATAATAATTTATATGGAATTGTTGGTCCAATTGTTGGTGTTACTGGACTATTAATTGGAATGAGTGACATTCCTGGTATTGCAATCTTAGCTGAAACTTTTGGACATCCAATGTATCTTGGAATAAAAGGAGCGAAAGGAATATTGCAAATTCTTGATAAAAAATTAGGGCTAAAATTGAACATGAAAAAACTTGATAAAGAAATTAGCTCTCTTGAACAAGAAACTGTAAAAAAGACAGGCGATATGAGTACAGCTTCAAAGCAAAGCGCCATGAAGAAACTACAAAGAAAGATTGTCAAAGAAATAGACTATATAGGTTAATTTTTTTCTTTTAATTCTGCTTTTTTTACTATGAATCTAGCTACATTAGTAGATTCTTCTTTTAATTCAGATTCTGTTATCACTAATTTCTTTTTAAATAATGGACAATCTAATACAAGACTTTCAAACTCTCCACCCTCTCCGGCAATATTTATACCTACTTTCTTATTTATCTCTGCTAACTTATCAACATCTGCTTGGCTTATTTTTCTACCCACCCAACTTTTATCAAGTCCTTCTGCTGCAATTGAACTGAAGATAATTTCAAAATTATTCTTTAATAATCCTCGCATTTCAAGTTCCTGATCAATATGCCATAAAGGACAAAAGTTTTTTAGACCAAGTTCATCACAAATTTTATCCACTCTATCTCGCTGATAAGAACTAAATAACGCGCCAGTTATTATTCCTGAAATGTGATGTTTTTCTTTTGCTTCTTTTATTGCCGTCTTTAAATCTTCTAACTCAATTTCTTTTTCTCCTGCAGTTTCAACACAGACCAAAGGTATACCCATTGCTTCTGCTTGCCTTTCAACTAATGAAATGTTTGGAGTGTGAAACATATAACTATCTGGATTTTTACTCTTAATAGAAATTAAACAAGTCAAATCATAATTCATTTGCTTTACTGTAAAAGCTGCAAAAGCTGAATCTTTCCCACCACTCCATAAGACACCTAACTTCTGATTTTCTTTTGTGTAAAATTGTCTTAAATATTCAGCTTTCTTTTGCTTTTTACTTAATTTCATAATTGCTTTATCTATCTTACTTCCATATTGTGCAGCAACTTTTTTTCGAAATGCATATTTATTATCAAGCCCAATTTTTTCTGCTGCCTTTCTTAAAATTATTTTTGATTCTTTTGAGTCTAGTTTAAATTTTGTCGGTATCTTTAAAGAATATTTTATTAAAGCAATATCTAAAAAAGGACTTCTTAATTCCATATCATTATACATCGTTATAACATCGTCTCTGTAAGAATCTCTCTCATATATTTTTAATAATCCAGAAACACATTCTTTATTTACATTTGAGGTCATTTTATGTCTATCATAGCCTGCAAATAATTCTTCACTTCCTATTCCCGAGAAAATAACTCTTATTCCGTCTTCTTTAGCCTTTTCACAAGCAGCAAACATTGTCAATCCAACACCAGTTTTAACAACGTGACTACTCTCGATTAAAGGACAAACTATTTTTAATCTTTCTTCTACTTCTTCTAAATTTAATTTTGCAATTTTTAATGGAAAATTATATTTTTTAGCAATTTCTTTAGCATATTTTAAATCCTCAGCTTCAGTAAAGTTCCCAGCTTCTAAGGCAGTAGTGTAACAAACAAAATCTTTGCCGAGTTGTTTTGCAACATATGCAATTAAAGTAGAATCTACTCCTCCTGAGAATAGAATTCCAAACTTTTGATTAGGAATTCGTTTTAGAATAGCGTCTTTAATCATTACAATTAATTTATCAATAATTTCATCTTCTGTGTCAGCTAATTCAGGGATAATATCAAAAAATGTTCTTTTTATTCTCTCAAGTTTATTATCTGAAATATTATATTTTAAAAATATTCTTGGGTTTAATTCTTCAATTTTATAATGCAATTCTTTATCAAGAGCTTTTTCTAATACTTTATTTTCTGAAGCAAATGCTAAAAAATCTTTATGTGCAAAAAATAACGGTTTTTCGCCAATTATATCTCTTGCAATATAAACAACATCATCTTTCCAATAAGCGAATGCATAAACACCGTCAAGCATTTCTAAAACTTCTTCTAAAGAATGATTTTCTAATAAATAAAATAGTAATTCTGCATCGTTTCTTGCATTATAGCTAAACTTTTTATTAAGTTCTTTCCAATTATATATTTCACAATTAGCAACTAATTTCCCCTTTCCAATAAAAGGTTGATTTACTTTATCTCCAACAATAGAATGTAAAGTATGGGCTAGTAAATTACTTGATTTGGGAATTTTTAATTTAGATAATTCATCGGAGTAATTAACTTCTTTTTCATCGCAAATACCAAACCCATCCTTTCCTCTGTTTCTAAGTATATCTAATGATTTTTCTACTACATTTATTCCGAAATTACCTAATATTCCGCACATAATTGTTCATAAGAAAGAGTGTTTAAAAAGGTTTTTCTAAATCGAACTTAAAAAACTTGAATTTACTATCTGTTCCTAATTTTTTTAAATAACCATTATAGGTTGCTTGAGTATTATCTTTGTAAATTTTTTCTAATTGTGGAGCTAAACTAAAATCTTTAAACATACTTTCCATCTCTTCTAAATTAGTAAAACCAAAATTTTCATATATCGCTTTGTTTGGATCTATTTGAGAAGCATCTAGTCTAAATACATCAATTGAATTAATATCTTTCATAGAATTAGAATATTTTCCTCTACACAAATAAATAGATTTCAAAGGCATAAATTCTATGAAATATTGCTCTTTATCAAACAACTCGACTGCAAAATGGAGTCTAGTATGTTTATAGGTAGGACTTTCTAATTCTTCCATAACTAAGTTAGAATCAATATCATTATTTTTTAAAATTTCTAATATAACTAAATTATAATCTAGACAAGGATTCATATAACAAACATGACCTTCGTTAATAATCTTATTAGCTCCTCGTTTTGCAAATTTTTGTCTAATATCTTCATTGTCCCAACTCATAATTGATATCTTAGAATCAATCCATTCAAGCAAATGCTCGACCTTATCACATATATTTCCTTCTAGTTTAGGATACTTCATAAACACTATTTACTATGGTTAATTTATAAAAGTTACCCCTCTAATATATACTTTAAAATATATGATTCTTTATAAATAATACATATACAATATATGTATTGTGGGAGGAGATATTTATGGAAAATATAGAAAAAATAATAAATGCTAACAATCATTGGGATTTTCTAAAAAATAGATCAGGAGACACGAACTATCAGGTTCATGATCCCGAGTTTCTAGCACAATTTGGCATTTCACAGCCAATTGTTGGAGCTATGTATATCCTTGCAGATTTTTTACGAGATAATGATGTAAGTTCATTTGAATTAAAAGGATTAAGACAGCCATTTCTCTGCGAGCAAAAAATTACTGGTAATTATGACGGTGATAATCTATTAATAGAAAGAGAAGGAATGAGAAAACCTTGGAAAGTTTCATTAAACAAACCACAAAAAGTAAAAGGAGACTTGGGAAATGCAATCTTCAAAGGAGAATACAGTGTTCCAGTTCCAACTGATGAATTAAAAGGAGCGCTTCCTAAATATTTGGTTCTTACAAGAATTTCAAACTTGCTCCTGGATGCTATAGCAAAAGGAGACGATCCAAATCTTAAAAAAATTAATGATGTTGTAAAACATGGATTTGGACCAATGTATAAATCAATCTCAGCAAGATTTTTTCAAAATCCAAACTTAGATGATAAATTAGAATTTAGATTGTTTCAACCGGATGCTCCTAAATTTATGAATAAAATGATTACCTATGCTACAACAAGTCATGTAGTAGTAAGTCAAAATGGAAATCCTATACTTGATGCAGAATTAGCTTTAACCTATATGCCAACTCCATTCATAACAACATCAATTATTAGAGAACAAAATCTTAGTGAAGAAGATTTAAATAAAAAATTATCTTTTGATGCTAGCAAACCAACAATGATGATTATTGGATATTCAGGAGCCTTAGGATATGCTTCTGTTCTAGAAAATAAAGATAAGTTTAATTTAATTTTAGTCGATAAAGAATTAGCAGATGTCCCAGCAGATATGACTGGTATGGTTATCCAAATGGATATTACTGG
>CAYZMD010000011.1:0-19511 GCA_964479425.1 uncultured Methanosarcinales archaeon
AACCAACAGAAGGTAGAGCAAAAGAAGGTGGTCTTAGATTAGGAGAGATGGAGAAAGATACTTTTGTGGCTCATGGAGCATCATTATTATTAAAAGAAAGATTTGATAGTGATAAAACAAAAGTTCCTGTTTGTGAAGAATGTGGACTCATAGCTATTCACGATGAATTTAGAAATAGAAGCTATTGTCCAATGTGTGGAGAGAATGTAGACATCAACAACATAGAAATAAGTTATGCTTTCAAACTTATATTAGACGAGTTCAAATGTCTTGGGGTATATCCAAGGCTTCAGTTGAGCAATAAATTTTAGGTGGGATGAAGATGGAACCAGATAATTATACATACAAAAAAGTTTCAAGCATTACTTTCGGTTTACTTAGTCCTAAAATGATTAAAAAAATGGCAACTGCAAAAGTTGTTACACCAGAACTTTATGATAAAGAAGGATACCCAGTAGACGGTGGACTTATGGACATAAGATTAGGTGTTATTGATCCTGGATTAAAATGTAAAACTTGCGGTAGTAAATTAAAAGAATGCATAGGACATTTTGGTTATATTGAACTTGCAAGACCAATCATTCATATCAAATTCGTTGATGTTATTATGAATTTATTAAAGAGCACTTGTCGAGAGTGTGGCCATATATTAATTCCTAAAAATAAGGTAAATAAATATATGGAAGAACTAAATAGAGTTCAAAAAGATTTAGGCCTTGAAGCAAGAAGAAAACAAATTAAGACAATTATTACTGGTTTAAAGACAATTAATAAATGTCCACATTGTAAAGCTAAACAACAGAAATTTACAATTGAAAAACCTACAACTTATCTTGAAAATGAGAAAAGAATTTCTCCAATTGAAGTAAGAAGTAGACTAGAAAAAATTCCTGATGAAGATTTAGAAATTTTCGGAATTAATCCTAAGTATGCAAGACCAGAATGGATGGTCTTAACTGTACTTGCAATTCCACCTGTAACTATGAGACCTTCAATCACTTTAGAAAGTGGTGAAAGAAGTGAAGATGATTTAACTCATAAGATGGGAGATATTGTTAGAATTAATCAAAGATTATTTGAGAATATTAATGCTGGAGCACCAGAAATTATTATTGAAGATTTGTGGGATTTATTACAATACCACGTTACAACATTCTTTGATAATGCTGTTGCGCAACTTCCTCCTGCAAGACATAGGAGTGGTCAGCCTCTAAAAACTATTACTGAAAGAATTAAATCTAAAGAAGGTAGAATAAGACATAACTTAGCTGGAAAGAGAACAAACTTTTCTGCAAGAACTGTTATCTCACCCGATCCGAGACTTGATTTAAATGAGGTAGGAGTTCCAAATCTTATAGCAGTCAAATTAACAGTTCCTGAAAGAGTAACTGAATGGAACATGGCATATTTGAAAAAATTTATAGAGAATGGACCAGCAGAATATCCTGGCGCTAATTATATAATGAGACCTGATGGTAAGAAAAAGAAGATAACTGACGAAACAAAAGAGCAGTTACTTGAAGAAATTCAACCAGGTTATATTGTAGAAAGACATTTGATGGATGGAGATATTGCAATCTTTAACAGACAACCTTCACTTCACAGAATGAGTATGATGTGTCACAAGGTTAGAGTCCTTCCTCATAAAACATTAAGATTAAACCCTGCAGTTTGTGCTCCTTATAACGCTGATTTCGACGGAGATGAAATGAATTTGCATATTCCTCAAACAGAGGAATCAAGAGCTGAAGCAGAAGTTTTAATGCTTGTTCAAACACAATTAATTTCTCCAAGATATGGATTAAGTATTATTGGTTGTGTACAGGACGCAATTACTGGAAATTATATACTAACAAAAGATTTAACTTTTACTAGAGATGACGCAATTGATTTGCTTTACTCTGCAGGTATTAGTGATTTCTCAAGATTACCTAAAAAAGACGAACTTTCAGGAAGAGAGATATTTTCAATGATACTACCTGCTGACTTTAATTTTAAAGGAAAAACTCGAGATAAGAGTGATGTAATTATTGAGAACGGAATCTTAAAAGAAGGTTTTATGGATAAGGCTAATTTAGGAGAAGGTCAAGGATTAATGCTTAGAAATATTCATAAAAAATACGGTGAAGCTTCAGCAATTAATATCTTAGGTCAATTATTTAGATTAGGAACTAAAGTATTAGTTAAAGTTGGTTTTACAACAGGTATTTCAGATACTGATTTACCTGACGATGCAAAAGTAAAAATCAAAGAGACTCTTAAAGAAGCAGATTCTGCTGTTGATAATCTTATTGAAACTTTCTATAAAAAAGAGCTTGAAACTTTCCCTGGAAAAACAATGAGGGAAACACTCGAACTTAGAATTTTAGAAAGACTAAATAAAGCAAGAAATGCGACAGGTGAAATTGTTGCTGAGTATGCAAGAGCTACTGGCAAAAGAATTATGCAACAAACTGGTCAGTTAATTATGAGTGATTCTGGAGCTAGAGGAAGTCCTTTAAACTTTGCACAGATGAGTGCATGTGTTGGACAGCAAGCTTTGAGAGGAGCAAGAATTACTAAAGGATTTAGAGGTAGAACTTTGAGTTGTTTTAAATCAAAAGATTTAAGGCCTGATGCTCATGGATTTATCAAAGGTGGGTTTAAAGACGGACTAAACCCTCACGAATTTTTCTTCATGGCAATGACAGGAAGAGATTCACTGATGGATACTGCTTTAAGAACTCCAAAATCCGGTTACTTATATAGAAGATTAGCAAACGCTTTGCAAGATGTTAAAGTAGAATATGATTTTACTGTAAGAGAAGCAAGCGGAAAAATAATTCAATTCCAATACGGCGAAGATGGTATAGATGTATCTAAGTCTGAGGGCGGAAAAATCAATGTTGATAAGATCATTGAAGGTGTCTAAAATGGCTGACGATATATTCAAAGAATACAAAGATAAATTACCAAAGTTAATTTTGGACGAAATTCAAGAAAAATGTCCAAAAGGAAAATTAAAGAAAGTTTTAGCTAAAGCTCTTGAGGAATACGAGAATGCTAAAGCAGAACCAGGAGAATCCGTTGGATTAGTAGGGGCTGAAAGTATTGGGGAACCAGGAACTCAGATGACTCTAAATACATTCCACTTCGCAGGAGTTGCAGAGATGAATGTTACTATGGGTTTGCCTAGAATTATTGAAATTTTAGACGGTAGAAAAACAATTAAAACTCCTATGATGGAGATTTTCTTGAAGAAACCATGGAACAAAGGTAAAGATATCAAGAAATTAGCGTATGCTATTAAAGAAACTTTACTAAAAGAAGTTGCTTCTGAATTCAGTATTAATGTTGCTGATTCTGCAATTGAAGTAAAGCTTGATGACTCAAGAATTGAATTAGTTGGAACTACAGCTGAAAAAATTCATGCTCAGGTAAATAAAAGTTTGAAAGGCTTTACTGTAAAATTAAAGCAAGGCATGCTTATTGTTAAACCAAAGGGCAAAGAAGAGCATCTTAATGAAATTTATAAATTAAAAGAAATTGTTAAAGAATTATATGTTGCTGGTGTTAAAGGTATAACACAAGTTCTTCCTGTTAAAAGGGAAGAAGAATACGTAATTATTACAGCGGGAACTAATTTAAAATCAGTTTATGATTTAGATTTTGTTGACGAAACTAGAACTATCAGTAATGATATCTATGAAATTTATAGTGTTTTAGGAATAGAAGCAACAAGACAAGTAATAATTAACGAGGTTTTCAAAGTTATTGAAAGTCAAGGATTAAATGTTGACATTAGACATATTATGCTTGTATCAGATACAATGTGTACTAATGGAAATATCAAAGGTATAACAAGATATGGAGTCGTTAGTGAGAAAGCTTCAGTATTAGCAAGAGCTTCTTTTGAAACTCCAATCAGACACATTATCAACGCTGCTTTAATCGGAGAAGTTGATAAACTTGACTCAGTAGTTGAGAACGTTATGCTTAATCAGCCAGTCCCTGTAGGCACAGGTTTACCAGGACTAGTTACTAAATTTAAATAGGTGTTATATAATGGCAAGAAAAACAGTTTTAAGTGAACACATTAAAGAAATCAGAAAAGCTTTGGAAGACAATAAAGCTATCATTGGTACAGATGAAACTCTAAAATCTCTAAGAGCAGGAAAAATTGCTAAAGTATTTGTAGCAAGTACTTGTACTCCAGAGATGTTAGCAGATTTAGAAAAGTATTGTGCACTAGCAAATGTTCCATTAATACAATTAAAGTATGCTAATGATGAGCTTGGAACTTTATGTAAAAAGCAACATTATATTTCTGTATTAAGCATAGGTGCATGAGTTTGAAGATAAAGTTTGATATGGAACTCATACAAATTATGAGTCTTTTTCAGGCGATAACGAGAACTGATGTTAAAGATTGCTTTGATCAGGGCGAGAAGTTAGTTTTTATTGTCCCTGCAGCGCAGATAGGAAAAGCAATTGGTAAAGCATCTGTTAATGTTAAAAAGTTAGAACTTAAATTAAAGAAGAAGATTAGAATTATAGCTTATTCTGAAATACCTGAACAATTTATAAAAAATATAGTTTATCCTTTAAGATTAACTGAGATAGATACAGATCCTGAAACAAAAATTATGACTTTAACTGCTTTTGATAGCAAGACTCGAGGATATTTAATTGGTCGTGCTGCGTCTAACTTACGTAATTATGAAATGATTATCAAAAGACATTTTGATATTAAAGAATTAAAGGTTAATTGAACTCAAAAAATATTCTGCAAATTTTCCAGTATTTTCTAAACTATCTAGAATATAGTCGCCATCTTGCATTTCAAATAATTGTTGACTATCTGTAACATTATATCCTTCTTGTTTTAATTTTTTAAGTAATTTTTTTCTGGGTGCATCAAATGCCCATCTTTTAAGAAATCCCATATATTGTTTAAATTCATTTATTGGATATTTTCCTTTTTGAACATCATTAAGCATCCCCTCTAGATTTACCTGAATAAGCCTTTGCGCTCCACTTTCAATATAAAAGTCTAAGTATGATTTACTAATATCTAATGTTATTTCTATTCCATTAATGTTGTACTTTTTCATTCTTTTTTTTAATATGTGGATTCTTTATAAAAATTATTAAAATCAGAAACATTTATATACTTGTATGTTTGCACAAGTATGCAAATGAAAAAGATAGAAGAAAAATCAAAATTTTATAAAGCCTTAGGAGATCCTATTAGGTTAAAAATAATTGATTATCTTCTGAAAAAAGGAAAGTGTACTTGTATTTGTGAATTAAGTAAAATTTTGAAAAGAGATCAGTCGGTTATATTTCGACATGTATGTATATTAAGAAACGCGAAAATATTGAATACTAATAAAGAATCAAAATTTTTAATGTGTTGCGTTAATGATAAAGACAAGATAAAGAAACTATTGGAGGATTAAAATGACAGAGAAAAAAAAAGGATTTTTCAAAAAATTATTTGACAAACTTGATAAAAAGCTTGAGAAAAAAGCTAAAGAAAAGAAGTGTTGTTGTTGTGATGACTCTAAGAAATGTTAGAAGAATTTGTTAATTGGATGTTGTATACTTTGTTTAACTTAGATTCTAGTCTTATGTGGGTTAAATCTCTTAACTTCTTTATCTATGATTCTATTAAGATATTATTACTATTATTTTTTATGATTTCTCTTATTGGTTTTTTTAGAACTTATTTATCTCAGAAAAAAGTTAAAGAGTGGATTTCTCATCGTAAGTATACTGGTAATTTATTTGCGTCATTATTTGGTGCTATAACTCCTTTTTGTTCTTGCTCTTCAATCCCATTATTTTTAAGCTTTCTTGAGGCTGGAGTCCCTTTAGGAGTTACATTCTCTTTTTTAATTACATCTCCTTTGGTAAATGAATATTTAGTTATAATTATGTATGGATTTTTTGGCTGGAAGATAACTTTAGCTTATGTTCTAAGTGGAATTCTTATTGGTACGTTGTCTGGAATGATTTTGGGACATATGAATCTTGAAAAATATTTAGTTAAAGATTTGATATCTACAAATAAGAAAATGGGCGCTGAAATAAAATATGATGGCATCAAAAAAAGATTACTATTTGGACTTCACGAAGCTAAAGATATAATTTACAAACTGTGGGTATGGATTTTAGTTGGTATTGGAATTGGCGCAGTTATTCATAACTACGTTCCTGCTGAATTAATTCAAAATACTGTTGCAAACGCAGGAGTCTTTGCAGTTCCAATTGCTGTTATATTAGGAGTTCCTATGTATGGAAGCTGCGCTGCAATTGTTCCAATAGCTGTTGTATTATTTCAAAAAGGTATGCCTTTAGGTACAGCTCTCTCTTTTATGATGGCAATAGCTGCGTTAAGTTTGCCTGAAGCAATAATTTTAAGAAGGGCAATGAAATTAAAATTGATTGCAATATTTTTTGCAGTTGTAACTTTTGCAATAATTGTGATTGGCTATTTGTTTAATCTATTGCAGGTATTATTGATTTAGAATAACTCTTTTTTGTTCTTTTTTTTCATTATATGTATACGGTACGTGTATTTTATTTTTCTTTAAATCCATTCCTGTGTAATACATACACGTGGAATTTGACATTGGAGTTGGTGTAAATACTTGAATCTTTTCAGTATGTTTTAGATTTTTCATTACTTCCTTTAGATCTTTTGTGTTTTCTATAGTACATCCAGGATGTCCTACCATAAAATAATATGACAATCTTGTTTCAGGCGCAATTTTTTTGAATCTCTTAATGAAGTGTTGTAATGATTCATTATCTTTATTCATTAATTGTAATACTTCTTTGTCTGTATGTTCTGGCGCAATTCTTAAAGTTTTGAATGTATGATATTCTGTTAATTCTTTTAGTAGTTCGTCGCTTGCTAAATCATATCTAATTCCACTTTTTATATTTACTTTCTTAATCCCTGTAATGTTTCTTATAGCCTTTAATAATTCAATTACTTTATTATTAGTCTTATCTGTTATGTTACAGTTTAGACAATCTTTTTCACACTTATCACAATCCAGTCCATACATGTTCATACTAGGTCCTGTTAAATCGTCAATATTTCCTCTAAATTGTGGGTGTTTTTTTATTCTCTCTATTTCTTTTATAATTGATTCTTTACTTCTTGATATTATTTTATCGCCTTGTGTTAGTTTGATTGCGCAAAAATTACATCCGCCAATACAACCTCTGTGTGTCACGACGCTAAATTGAAATCCCTTTAGATGTTCAAAGTCATTTGGAATGTTTCTGTTGAAATCAAAATCGTAATATTCATCCAAGTCTTTTGTTGTATACTTTGGCATTTTATATTGCAAAACATATCTTGTAACTTGCTTTTGCGCTAAATTTTTATTATTTGAGAATAAATTTTGTGCATCGCAGAATTTTTCTTTTGAATTGGCTATATCTTCATTGCTTGGTAATTCGATGAAGTCTGTTGGTACTTCTTTTGCTAATATACACGTTCCTTCTATATTTATTAATGGTTGATTCTGTTTTATTTTACTTGCTATTTCTAAAATCTGTTTCTCGCCATTTCCGTAAGCTAAAATATCTGCTCTTGTATCTAGCAGAATAGATTTTCTTAATTTATTACTCCAATAATCGTAATGTGAGAATCTTCTTAAAGTTGCTTCAGTTCCACCAATTACAATCTTTGACTTTTTAAAATTCTTTCTTACCCAATTTGCATATACTGTTATTGCTCTGTCTGGAATATGCTCGTTATAATTTAAATGCTCATCTTCTTCTCGTTTCTTTTTTAGCGGTGTATAATTTCTAAGCATAGAATCAATACTTCCAGAAGAAATTCCAAAAAAGAGTTTAGGCTCTTTATACTTTATTATTTCATCCTCGCTTTTTGGAGAGTCTATGACTGCTACAGAATATCCATTCTTTTCAAGTAATCTTTTAAGAATAGCAATACCACATAAAGGATGATCAAAGTATTTCTCTCCAGTTATGAATATAATGTCGTATTGAGTCATAATAGGCTTATTTGATTGCACACTTAAAAAGCTTATTATAATATTTCTTTCGCTTATTCAAAATTAAGAAAATTAATTGCTTTATTTAGATGTTTAGAGTCTATAATAAAAATTGTATCTGTCCAACAAGAAAGAAATTCGTAAACATTTACTCCATTCTCTGCAAACAAAGAAGTTAAATAGGATATTACTCCTGAAATAGTTTCAATATCTTTTGGTGATTTTATATTTATTAATACCATATTTCTATTGGCCTTTGTTATTTTTGATTTAAATATTTGTTTAATATTTTGGACAAATTTTTCTTGAGTTATAACTGTATAATTGTCAGAACCCTCAAGGACATATGAAAACCCATGTTCCTTTTTTATTTGTGTTTGTATTTTTTTTATGTTTTCAAATATTATATCTTTTTCTAGAATAAAAACTACAATTTTATTTTTAATCTCTATTTCGGATTTTGATAATAACTTTGTAATCTCTTTTTCTTGCATAAATTCTTTTTTTAGTTTATCATGTATTCTTCTAGCAGCAATAAGAATTGCCTCTTTTGAACTTTTCTTTTCAATATTTAATTCCTCAGATATATGCCTTGCTAATGCAGAATAATTAATTAATCCTTTTTTTAAGCAATTCTTTACATAGGGGTGTTCATCGATATATTCCCTTGTTTGTTCAGTAGTATTCTTCTCCATGGTATTCTTGATATATATAGTAATATATAAACTTTACTAACCTGTTTCAAATAAAACAAATCTGTTTAATCTTGTTTTGTTTGGGTCACTAACTATAAATCCTTTCGACTCTATGTTTATGGTATGAAAGAAAAAATAATTTTAGCTTATTCGGGGGGACTTGACACTTCTGTAATACTCAAATGGCTAATAGATAAGGGATATGATGTTATTTGCTATGTTGCAGATGTTGGACAAGATGATGATTTTGAAAAAGTAAAATCTAAAGCTCTCTCTATCGGGGCAAGTAAAGTTTACATTGAAGATTTGAAAGAAGAGTTTGTTAAAGAATATATTTTTCAATCATTAAAAGCAAATTCTATTTATGAAGGGAAATATCTTCTTGGAACATCTTTGGCAAGACCTTTAATAGCTCAAAAGCATATTGAACTAGCTAAAAAAGAGGGTACAAATATAGTTGCGCATGGAGCAACAGGCAAAGGAAATGACCAAGTAAGATTTGAAATTACTTTTATGACACTTATGCCAAACGTAAAAATAATTAGTCCATGGAAGGATAAAGAATTTTTATCTCAATTTGAGGGAAGAACTGATTTGATTAATTATGCTAAAGAAAAGGGCATTCCTATAGAATCAACTCTTCAAAAACCATATAGCATGGACGATAATATCATGCACATTAGTTATGAAGCTGGACTTCTTGAAGATCCTAAATATGCTGCGAAAGAAGATATGTTTAAAAAAACAATCTCTCCTAAAAATGCACCTGATAAAGAAACAAAAATAGTTGTTGAATTCAACAAAGGAATTCCTATTAAAGTTATGAACTTAACAGACAATAAAACTGTAAGTGGCGCGTTAGAGTTATTTCAATATCTTAATGAATTAGGTTCTCAAAATGGTATCGGAAGAATTGATCTTGTCGAAAATCGTTTTATTGGGATTAAGTCGCGTGGAGTATATGAAACTCCGGCAGGAACCATATTGTTAAAAGCACATTTGGATATTGAAGGCATTACTTTAGATAAAGAAGTCTGTCACTTAAGAGATATGCTGATGCCAAAGATTGCTGAGTTAATTTATAATGGGTTTTGGTTTAGTCCAGAGTTCAAGTTTCTAATGGCCGCAATAAATAAGAGTCAAGAGAACATAGATGGAAAAGTCTATTTGACTCTTTACAAAGGTAATGTTTTTGTTACTGGACGTGAGTCTGATAAATCCTTGTATGATGAAGATATTGCAAGTATGGATAAATCTGGGGGGTATGATCAGACAGATGCAATAGGATTCATAAAATTAAATGCATTGCGTTTGAAATTGGGTGTCTACAATGAAGATATGGGATAAAGGAATTGAATTAAACAAGAGAATTGAAAGATTTTCTGTCGGGGATGATTATTTATTAGATTATAAACTAATAAAATATGATTGTCTTGCATCTATTGCTCACGCTAAGATGTTAGAGAGTATTAATTTGTTATCTGAATTAGAACTTAAACAGCTAACATTTGCATTGAATGAAATTATTAAGCTTGATTCAAAATTTGAGATAAAACAAGAGGATGAAGATTGTCATACTGCAATTGAAAATTATTTGATTAAGAAATGTGGTATAGTTGGAAAAAAGATACATGTAGCAAGATCAAGAAACGATCAGATCTTAACTGCACTACGATTGTTTGAGAAAGAAGAACTAAACGAAATTAAGGAATTAATTAATGAATTTATAGTTGCATTAGATTTAGTTATTTTGGCTAATGAATTTGTATTTTTACCAGGTTATACTCATATGCAAAAAGCAATGCCTACGAGCGTTAAAACTTGGCTTGGCAGCTATGTCTGTTCGATGAATGACAATCTTTTATTACTTGATTTTGTTATAAATTTGATAGATAAGAACCCTCTAGGAAGTGCTGCTGGTTTTGGTGTTCCTGTTTTTGAGTTAGATAAGAATTTGACTGCGCAAGAACTTGGTTTTGCCAAAGTAATGGACAACCCTATGTATTGTCAATTTAGTAGAGGCAAATACGAAGCTCAAATTGTTAATGTAATTTCGTCAATAATGTTTGATTTGAATAAATTAGCAACAGATTTTATGATTTTTAGCATGAAAGAATTTAGTTTTATTAAATTGCCACCTAATTTTTGTACTGGTAGCTCTATAATGCCTCAAAAAAATAATCCTGACGTGTTAGAATTAATAAGAGCAAAATATCATATTATATTGGGTGAGGAGTTTAAAATAAAAAGTTTGATTGGAAATTTAATTTCAGGATACAATCGAGATGTACAATTAACAAAGGCTCCTCTGATGAATTCAATAGATATTGTTAAAGATACTTTAAGCATTAGTTCATTAGTTTTGTCTGGCATAAAAATAAATAAAGATAATTGTAAAAAAGCTTTGTCTAAAGAATTATATGCTACAGAAAAAGTTTATGAATTAGTAAAAAAAGGTATTCCATTTAGAGACGCGTATAAAGAGATAGGTAAACTATTTTAGGATGATTGCTATATTAAAAGTATATGGCTAGATTTAATCTTAAAAAAATATTTATTTTGCAATGGATTTAAACCAAGCCATAATTATTACCTATGAAAATATTTCTATTAAATCCTTCTCAAGCACTCTCGCTCGTACTCTTGTTGACCATTAAGAGTATTGCCTAAGATATCACATCCTTCTTTTGTTGGATTACTAATAATCACATAATAAAGACATCTACTGATTGAAAGTCTGTAATAATCATCATCATTGTATCTTTGGTGTTTAAGATCATTTGGACCAAGAGGCACTATATCAAAGCATGCTCTTGCATCATCCTCATAATTAGCATACTCTGATAAACATTCATTGGAAGCTGTTGTTTCTTGAAGATTTTTGCAAATTGTATAATCTCCAGTAATTTGTGCTAATTTTTCAAAGCATTCATCATATACGTTAACTAAATCACCAGCTTTATATTCAATTTCCTTGAATTTCTCACATTCTAGAGGGTTAAGACTTGCAAAACTAAATCCGCCGATTACAGAATATCCGCTACCTTGAGCTTCTATTGTATTTCCATATTCTGTTTTATCCGAAAGTTTGAAATCTTTTAGCTTTATTTCTGGCAAGTATATTTTTGGAATATCTTCAATAGTTACCGGATTAAGAACTGTTGGAACTCTCTTTTTACAATTTTCTTTACTACTTTCTTTTTTTATTTTATCACATAATGCTGCGTTAGCTCTATATGTGTTAAGTCTAAAATAGCAATCATCTCTCCCTACTTCTGTATTTATTTCTGCGCAATAATTATGGTCTTTATGTTCCATAGCAGACGCTAGATATAATTGTCCCATAAATTTATCACACATAGAATCATCTTTCCCTTCACATTTATCTACCCATCGTTGACAGTATGCCTGCTCATCTTCATCTCCAAGTTCAGAACAATCAATTGTTAGTTTTGTAGGTTGACATCCAGATATGATAATTATTATCATTAAAAGTAGTATTGTTTTTTTCATAATGTATTTTTTATTATTGTATTAATAAACTTTTCTAAAGAAGTAAAATAAAAATAAAAAAATTTATTTTGAATATGCTAATGTACTCTCACACATAACAAAATCATTATAATCCTTATTCTTCATGTAAGAATCACAACAGATTTTATGCTCTTCGTAATCTTCTGCACTTGGTTGATTGTATATAGCGCAGTAATCTACTGTTGATTGATATTCTTCTTCTACTGTTGGTTCAGTAGTTCCTACATTCGTTTCTGGTTCTTGAATCTCTACTACTTCTTGCTCAGCTTGAATATCATCTGTATCTACAGGTGTAGAACATCCAACTAATAAAACCAAAATAAATATAATTAATACTTTTTTCATCATCTTAATTTCCTCCTTTATGTAAAATAAAAAGTTATGAATATAAAAGCTTAGTTTCACAAGATATAAAATCAGTATTATCTTTATCTTTCATATAAGCATCACAACAGATTTTATGTTCTTCGTAATCTTCTGCATCTGGTTGATTATTTGTACAGAATTCTATTGTATCTTGATATATTCTGTCTTCTGTGATTGGTTGATGGGGTACTTCTGAAGGTTCAACGCCTCTCTCTAATTCTTCTTGTAGAGCTTTAATTTCTTCTGGATTCTCTTCTTTGATATCAGTTCGAGTACATCCGACTAATAAAATAAAAATAAACATAATTAATATTTTTTTCATCATTTTGATTGCCTCTTTTGTGATGTATTGATTGATTGCAATATAAATGTTTCTGTGGGTATACCTTAATGCAAAACTTTAAGAATCCACATATTTAATCTTTACATATGATATTTAGGACTTTACAAAAGAATGATGTCTTAGAAGTAAGAAAGCTTGCGTTAAAAGCATGGAAATTTGCATATAAAGATATCTATAAAGAAAAGACAATCCTCAAGAGTGTTTCTAAGTATTATTCAGATGAGAATTTTGCAAGAAATTTTGAACAGATAAAAAAGGGAAATTCTAAATTTATTTTAGTAATTGAATCAAAAAAAATAATAGGCTATGCTCATGTTTGTAAAAATAAAAGAAGATGGGAAGTTATAAGGATATATGTAAATCCCAAATTTATAAGAAAAGGTATTGGAACCAAACTATTACAAAAGGTTGAAGTTTTTTTAAGAAAGAAAAACGTAAAATCTTACACAATATATCCTCACGTTAAAAATAAAATTGCTGTAAATTTCTATAAGAAGTATGGGTTTGTTAGATATCCAAAGCTTGATGAAGGTTGGAATTCTCCTTGTTATGTTAAGAAAGTGTGATTGTTTAATAAGAAAGTAGAAAAGATTTCGAAAAATATTCCCGAATACATAAATCATTATTTTACTAGTTAATATATATGGAACTAATTGATATAGTAAATTCTGAAGATGAAGTAATTGGCCAAAAAGGGAAAGTAGAGGCGCATATGAACGGAGACATTCACAGACACGTTCACATACATTTATTTGATAAATATGGTAATCATCTTGTAAGTAAAAGAAGTTCAATAAAATATGATAATGCCGGAATGTGGGACCCTAGTGTTTCAGGACATGTAAAAGAAGGAGAATCTTATTCAAACGCAGCGCATAGAAAAGTTAAGGAAGAATATAATATTGAAACTGCTTTAACACCTTTTTCCTATCAAAAGAATTATCTTTCTGAAAGAGTATTAAAAGATAGGACAGTTATTGAGACAAAGCACGTTATGATATACGTTGGTTATGCTGATGGCTATTCTCCTAATGAGGAGATATCCGACATAAAACCAGTAAACAAAAACATGCTAATGGCTTCTGATTTAAAAAAAGATTTAGAGATTATGTATGGTAAAAATATGTTTAAATAAATATATATTACCCCTACTTATTTCTATTTTTTACTATTTTAATCAAAAGTAGGGGTAAGCGTTGTCGAGATTACGAATTAATATATTTATACAAGTCGATTATAACTTATTATCGTTGCTTAGAATATTAAATAAACTTTTTTATGTAAGGTTATAACAATTAATCTATCTTCTTTATAGATTTATTCGGCAATTGTTTTTCATTCTTTTTTACTCTTCTTTCTAACTTTTTTAAATCTTCCTCGGGAGGTAATTTCTCAGGAACAATTTCATTTTTTAATAGAACTCCCCTTATTTCTTTATTGTTTTTTATATGCTCAGTAGTTATTTTAGGTTCTCCTTGAAGATTCTTTTTCTTCACATTAAAATTAGTAATGCTCAAAAAGTAAAACTTTTTGGCACACCAAAAATTTCTTTAAAATTTTTTAGTGTTTCGGTTGCAAAATTTTTCGCTGCTATTGTAACTGTCGGAAGGAAATCTGCTATAGGTCTATTTTGAGGTATATTCAGCTTTTTTTTCATTTGTTTAGTATTCTTTCCACCAAATAGAGCTTGATCGCCTTTACTTCTAATTATTGCAAAACCTTTTTTGTCAACTCCTCGTTCATATACTAATTTAGAGAACTCAGTTTCTGATTTTATTAATTTATTTCTTGCATCAAATCTCTCTTTTAATGCAATTCTTTCTTCTATTAATTCCTGTCTCCTAGTTTGAATTGCAAAATAACTTTGAGCAAATGCAATCTCATTTTTTCTTGAATCCCCGTTCTGAGCTATAAGATAACAAGCATATCTTGTAAGCATATAATCTTCAATATATTTCGTTGCTCCTTTAGGCATATTTATCGTTTTCCTGACCTCAGGAAAATGATCAATTACTTTTTGATTTGTATTTTTACAAGATTCTTTTGCCTTTTCTATAACTTTTACAAAATTTTCCCATTTAGAATAACCTAATAATAGCTGTAAATCTCGTGCAAACCAGAATTCAATTCCTTCCTCCTTATATGCACATTCTTCAAAATTTTTCGTTAGCTTAGTTATGATTTGTTTTTTCATTGTATAATACCAATAAATATCTTTATTCCAGTTAGTTACAACCTGTAATCAATTTAATAATCTCTAAAAACTATATAACTTATTTTGTATAATAATAACTATTTATAACTTTCTGAAAGCCGATTAGAACTTATTATCGTTGCTTGTAAACTAAGAGAGTTTGGTCTGGTCGAAATAATTACGAATATATTTAGTAAAGTTTATAAACTTTGAACACCTATAATATACTATGACAAACCATTATTGCTGTTGCTGTTAATTCTTTTTCTTAGTCATAAATCCAATAAAAATATAATGAGGTAAATAAAAATGAATATACTCCAAACTATCGGAAATACTCCACTTGTAAAAGTAAGCAGTCCAAATCCAAATGTTAAAATTTATGCAAAGCTTGAAATGTTTAATCCAACCGGTTCAATCAAAGATAGGATTGTATTAAAAATGATTGAACAGGCAGAGGTTGAAGAAAAATTAGATAAAACAAAAATCATCATTGAAGCAACTTCTGGAAATACTGGAATTGCGTTAGCAATGATTGGCGCAGTAAAAGGATATGATGTAGAGATTGTTATGAGTGAAGCTGTATCTATAGAAAGAAGAAAAATTATTGAAGGATATGGTGCAAGAATAACATTAACAAATAAAGAGGAAGGTACAGACGGTGCAATTAGGAAAGTAAGGGAATTAATAAAACAATATCCTGACAAATATTTTACACCAGATCAATTCACGAATAAATATAATAAAATTGCACATTATAAAACAACAGCTGAAGAAATTTGGAAACAAACTAATGGCAATATTGATTATTTTGTTTCATCTATAGGCACTTCTGGAACTATTATGGGTGTTGGTAAGGCATTAAAAGAAAATAATCCTAAAATTAAAATTGTTGAAGCGCATCCTGTAAAGGGACATTATATTCAAGGTTTAAAAAATATGAACGAAGCAATTGTTCCGGCAATATATGACCCTTCAAAAATTGATGAAACAATCATGATAGAGACAAAGGATGCGTTCAGATTATCACGAGAAATTACTAAAAAGGAAGGAATCTTTGTTGGCATGAGTAGTGGCGCTGCAATGTATGCTGCTTTAGAAATTGCAAATCGAATAGATAAAGGAATCATAGTAACAATATTCCCAGACAGTGGAATGAAATATTTAAGTACTGAATTGTTTAATGGTTGAAATAAAATATTTTAAACTTTCCAAACGTTTCTTTCAATTCGAGTTAATCCAAAAACTTCTGTAATACGATTTAAATCTTCATAAGAATTGTAAGTTTTAAGAACCATTTTTGCATCTTTTTTTGAATATAATGAAAAAAGTTCAAATATTAATGGAAGTTGTGACCTCCAAGGGTATGCATAGAAAATATCGTAAGAGTTTATCTATGATGTTTTTTCGGAAATTCAAATCTGGTCCGGGACACCTTATTTTTTATTGTATTATTTTATTTTAAATAGTAAATACCCATATGTGCGTAGTACCTGAGCTCTACTTTTTTTTTAAAGAACTTAAACATAATTGAACTTATTCAATTGCGGTTTGTTCAAAAGGGTTGAAATGTGCGTATGAACTTCTTGGCAATAAGAAATGGCTTTTTGTTTCTAATTCTATAAAAAAAGTTGTTTTGAGTGAGAAAGATTATTTTCGGCGAACGACAGGTAGTCTATCTGATAATAGAGTTGATGCATCGCTTCTTGGGTTGGTTTGGCCGTGCGAAATTGTGTCTGCTAAAGATAAGCGGATAGTTAATACTGTGAAAATGATTGAGAAGTCGTTTGGTAAGGATTTTAAGGTTCATCGTTATGAAAATGATGAATATGATGGTTGGCTTATAGACGGACAGCAAACAAAGCAAGGCGCTGGGTATTGGCCGCTTCTAAATTTTTGGATGAGTATTTATTATTTGAAGAAAAATGATAAAGCTAAGGCTAAAAAATATTATAATCAAGTTCTAAAAGATGTTAAAGGCGCTAGGTTACCTGAACAAGTGTTTGAGAATAAAATTCAGAAGGCTGTAGCTCCTCTTTGTTGGAGCCATAGTATGTATGTTTTTATTAAATCGCAAATTATTTAAATAAAAGAAATATATTTATTTAATATGGTAATTGATTGGAGTCCAGGATATAGCGTTGGAGTAAAAGAAATAGATAATCAGCATAAAAAGCTTGTCAAAATAATTGATAAATTGTTTAAAAGCATAAATAAAATGAGTGCTAAAAAATCTCTGAAAAAAATTCTTGATGATTTAGCTAAATTTGCAGTTTATCATTTTGAAACAGAGGAAAAATATTTTAAAAAATTTAAATATGCAGGATCTAAAAGTCATATAAAAGAGCATGAAAGGTTTAAAAAAAAGGTCTCTGGGTTAATTAAAAGATTTGATGAAGATAAAATGGAACTTTCTTTTGAACTAATTGATTATCTAGAAGATTGGCTTTTACATCATCTTCAGCATGAAGATCAAAAATATGTTGAGTGTTTTGTTAAGCATGGTTTAAAATAAGGGTTATTTTTGGATTTTTCTAAAAGCAAATGTGTGAAAATTTAATTGAGATTAAGATCGGGCCCTGTTAAGTTCGTTTCCCATATAGGGAGCTACTTAGGGGCAAATTGTTCCCATGTAGAAATGTTGACTAAAACTGATTCAATCAACTGTTCAAGATTTATCAACAGATGACAATTACGGATTAACTATGGGGTACGCTTAGAGAACTTAGAGAAACTAATTTTGATGATTGGGATGAAATATAAAATGATAAGTGGTCTTGTAGGTAGACAAATAAAAAGTATTAAATATATTACCATAATAGGGTGTTTATATTGATAAATAGAAGACAAAAGATTGCCTTAGGAATTCTTTTAGCTATTTTTATAATTGTACCTGCCGTTATATTTAATGTTCCATACACCGAAAGAGAATATGAATCCATTGCCAAATATGAAGAAAGATTATCAAGTACACAACCTTATATTCAGGATTGGCCCCAATACAGGTGTTTACCACGAGATGATGGGATGTGTGGTATTGAAGAAGATCACATTATACGGTATGCAGTATACAATTATGAAGATCAACTAGGAAAATTCTATGTAAGTCTTTCATTTCACACCAAAGATTTTAAATTAATATCTAGAAGTAAATCCTTTAGGTCATTCAGTGTGGGGCCAAACTCAAAAGAGTCACGGTTTATTCATATGGGGGCTATTACATCTAAAAAACCTCCAAACGCCTATTATTTTTTATTGCGACTTGATAAACCAAAAAAGCCCGCAACTCTATTTAATAGATGGATTAGAAATGTACAAGAGTATATTTAAGGTGTAAGAGTAGATCTACCCTAATTACAGTTAAAAAAAAATTAACTCCAAATTTTTTATTAATCTCAAAGATTTCTCCTTTTATATGAATAAACCTTCATTATAAAAAATATTAAATATATGATTAATTAAAACCCTAATAATGAATTGGAAAGAGTTATTAAAACCCAATAATTGGAAAGTACCCCTTCACTAAAAAACTCAATTGAACTTAAGATCGCAACTAAATATAGTTCGACGAAGTCGAATTGGGATGAGCGTAGCGAATTATTTAGTTGCTCTTAAGTTCTTTTTCTGAAAGAAAAATTGTGTACACAAAGTTGTGTTTAAGTTCTTATTATTTCGACCGAAGGGTGTGTAGATGTGCGGAGCACTGGGGGGAGTTCAGTTCCTTTAGAATAGCGAAGCGATACATTGAGAACAAGAATAAAGTGGATAAAAAAAATTAAATAAACTTAAAATTAAGGAGTAAGATTTAAATAATAAAGTTACTATTTTAATTTAATGGGACGAAATGATGCTCGCGCATATGCTGTATTACTTGTGATAGGTGTCATTGGATTTATTATTTCAAGTGTTATAACTATACTTAAAACTCTAGCAGGTCCGATTGCTGTTGTGTCACTAATACTGGTTGGTGTGTATTTACTTTTAAAAATTTATGAATATTATTATTTTTCAAGTGAAAAATTCAAAAATATAAAACAAAGTATTCAAAAGCATATAGACGATTGTAATGAGTTTAATTATCATATTGAGGAATTAAAAGGTTCATATGTAAACATAAAATCATATGATTATGGCGAGGGTTCAATAAAAGATGTTAGTAATTATGATTTTAAAAGAAAAGAATGGGCTAGTGAAGAAAAAAATACTCACGTATATAACTGCTCAGCTTCTGTCTGTAAAAATGCAAATGATCAACCCATCAAATATCTTTGTAAGTATTTTGACATAAAAAAAACAGATGAATCATTATCACAATTTGAAAATGTACTTAATAATTTTGCGGCAGCTGAGGAAGGTAAAAT
>CAYZMD010000012.1:0-3044 GCA_964479425.1 uncultured Methanosarcinales archaeon
CTGTGGCAAAAATATCCAGCACAATTCCTATGGAAGATGGAATTCCTAACGTTTACTGGCTAAGTATTGCAGCTATTTATGACGCAGCCGACTATGAGGATCCAGATTTCTATCCTTGGGGTTGGAAGACAAGAGAACATTTCTAAAATTATATATACTCTTTTACGAAGCAAATGAAATTAATTTTTTTATCAATTCAGATTATTCAATAGATAATAAAAATATCGTTGAAAAATTATTATTTGATTTAGAATTTACTTTTGATGATATAATAAGAAAAGAAACTGATTTACCAAAAAAAGAAAGAATTATTTTAAAAAAGAAAGAATGGAAGATTATAAATCAATATATAAGATATATCCCTACAATAAAAGCATAGAATTATTTTATTACTATGCTAAAAATAAGGTTAAATTTAAACAATCCGTTAATCAATTTGTTGATGAATTTGAAAAAAAAGGAGTCGAACCTAAGCATTTTGAAGAATTATTAGATTTTAGCTTAAAACTATTAAGAAAATTTGATGAATCATTAAATAATAAAATATCAGATAAAGATATAAGTCAATTGTACAAAGTATATGAAGACTTAGGTAGCAAAAGAATAGTGGGAGATATAACAAGGAAATTAAACTGGATTAATCCAATGGCTAAGTTTTTATTAAATAATATTCACGATGTAGTAGGATTTTTATATTTACATGAAAAAGAATTTGATAAATTTAGAAAAGATCCTAATCACCTTAAAAAACGAACGGAAATACTTAACAAAAGAAAACACCCATTTGAATGCAATTTAAAAAACTGGAAGGAGGTACATAAGAATAAGCAAAAATAAAGGTAGGCGTCTCATATATTTATAAATAATATTAGATGCACTCCCTCGGCGTCTTATTTTAATTCTATATATTATTCAATCTTTTTTTATTCCCTATAATTACTATAAAAATTAACAATAATATTATAAACAATCAAATAACAAAATATGATATGAAATATAAATTACTAATTATACTATTATTATTATCAAGCATATGTTATGCAGACATATTCAAAAATGAATTCATTATTATGAATGTTGAAGTAAAAGGGGAACTAGATATAATAAAAACACAGCCATATGAAATTGACTATGTAAATGTTAATTTAAGTTTCTTTCCAAAGATTACAGAATATCAAAGCGTACTTTCACAAGAGTATAAAGGAGAAAAAATCGATAATGCAATAATATTTTCTTGGGAAGATCCAAAGGATACAGAAGAATTCTTAGTAAAATCAAAAATAAAAGTTGAACAGAATATAGGAAAGGTTAGAAAAAAAATAAATTTTCCGATTAAAATAAAAGAGCATTTGGAATATACTTTACCAACAAAAAACATTGATTCTGATGATGATGAAGTCATAGATACTGCATCAAGATTAGTAAAGGGAGAAACAGATATGTTCTCAGCAATATTTAATATTGGAAAATGGATTAAAGAAAATATAGAATATTCATTAGATACTTTAACAGCAGAAGCAGTTCAAAAACCAAGTTGGGTCCTTGACAATAGATACGGAGTTTGTGACGAGATTACTAGTTTATTTGTTGCTATGGTAAGAAGTATTGGAATTCCAGCGAGATATGTTAGCGGGTTAGCATACACTAATTATAACAATATTAATGACTTTGGTTCACATGCATGGGCAGAAGTTTATTTCCCTGACTACGGATGGATTCCATTTGACGTTACATATGGAGAATTTGGATTTTTAGATGCAACACACATAACGCTAATGCAAACAAAAGATAGCGCAGAAACATCTACAAGGTATGAATGGAAAGCTAATAATATAGAAATAAAAGCTAAAGCAATAGACTTTGACGTAGACATATTAGAAACTAAACATAAAGAAATTCCTGCAGCAAACATTGAATTAAAACTCGTTGAAAAAGAAATAAAATTAGGTTCATACAATCTATTAGAAATTACTTTTGTCAATCATAATGATTATTATATGGTTGAAGACTTTCACATATCAGCTCCTAAAGAAATAACAATTGAAAATGATTTTGAAAATTTAATTTTTCTAAAACCAAAGCAAGTAAAAACAGTCTATGCTTTATTAAAACTTGATGATAATCTAGATAAAAATTATATTTATGATTTTCCAATTGCTGTCTATACTTCTAAAAATACAAGCATAAGCACAGAATTTCAATCATCCATCAAATATGATTTTTTCTCAAAAGAATACTTTAATTTTGTTCAATCAGAAGAAGAACTGACAATAAGCCAAGAATTAGGAATTAATTGTATTTCCGATAAAAAACAATATTATACATACGAAACACCTGAGATTACTTGTAAAATAATAAATGAAGGAAATATTGCATTAAACAATTTACAAGTTTCTCTTGAAGATATCACAAAAGAAATTAATCTAGGTATAAGTCAATCAAAAGATGTTAAATTTAAATGGAATATTGGAGTAAAAAAACAAAATCAATTATTCATCAATGTAAAAAACAATGAAATCACAAAAAAAGAAAAAATAGATTTAGAAATTTTAAACACACCAAAAATAATGATTCAAAACATTTCAGTTCCAAATTCTATTAATTATGGCGAAAATTTTGAATTAAATGCATTACTTAAACTAGAATTAAATTCAGCCGCATATAAAACTAAAGTATTCCTAAATGAGGAAGAATTTCACATAGGAGATATTAAAGATAGTACAAAACTATCAATAGCAAATAACAAATTGTATCTAGATGATGGTTCAAATACAATACCTCTCATAGTAGAATTTTATGATCTTAATAATAAGAAATATACTATATCTGAAGACATTATAATTAGTCAAAATAAATCTAATATATTATACAAGTTTTGGATAAGAATTAAGAATTTGTTTAATAATTAAAAAAAAAGAGTCCTGAATATTCAGGACTTAGAAATATTTATCTTTTCTTTTTAGCAGCTTTTTTCTTTACTACTTTCTTCTTGACAGCTTTCTTTTTGACAGCTTTCTTTTTGACAGCTTTCTTTTTGACAGCTT
>CAYZMD010000012.1:3144-19469 GCA_964479425.1 uncultured Methanosarcinales archaeon
CAGCTTTCTTTTTGACAGCTTTCTTCTTGACAGCTTTCTTCTTGACAGCTTTCTTCTTGACAGCTTTCTTTTTAATAACTCTTTTCTTTATAGCCATGAGCACTCACCTCTTAATTAGTGTCTGAATAAGACCTAAGTACAATTATGGAAATACCCATTTATATACTTTTCTATTTGCATAATAAAATAAATAAATAAAAACAAAAAATAGAATATTAACATCGACGAGAAAAATAAAATTTACCTTTTTTTTGTGTTATAAAAAAAAATATAAAAATAGATTTTAAAAAAATTAAAACGGAATTTAAAAAAAAGAAAAAAAAAGAAAAATGGAAAAATAAAAAAATCATGATTAAAGATTTCTCGTCGATAAAAGAAAAAAGCAAAAGGTATTTATACTAGTTACAACAGCAAAATTTCATGACAGAAAAAAAAATAGATATGAGTAAAATATTACCGGATACATCAGTTTTGATTGAAGGCGTAATTTCAGATCTTATCACAAAAGAAAAAATTGAAGAAGTAATTATTCACGAGGCAAGCTTAGCTGAGCTTGAACATCAAGCAAATGAAGGAAAATCAATTGGATTTTTAGGTCTTGAAGAAGTAAAAAGAGTAAGACAAATTTGTGAAGAAAAAAATATTAAAATAAGCTTTATGGGTCAAAGACCAAAATCTAACGATATAAAATATGCAACGATAGGAGAAATCGACGCAATAATAAGAGATGCAGCATATGAAGAGGACGCTACACTAATAACTGCAGATAATGTACAGAGTAGAGTTGCAAAAGCTAAAGGCGCAAAAGTATTAAAATTAGAGTCAAAAGCTAAAAGTAAAAAAATAAAATTAGAAAAATATTTTGATGAAACAACAATGAGTGTTCATCTAAAAGAAGAAGTTATCCCAACAGCCAAAAAAGGAAATCCTGCAGGATGGGATTTTGTTGAACTTACAGAAAAGACAATTACTCATGATGAAATAAAACTAATTCAAAGAGAAATTATTGAAGAAGCAAAGTCTAGAAAAGATGGTTTTATCGAAATTGAAAGAGAAGGCTCAACAATTGTTCAATTAGGTAAATTTAGAATTGTAATTACGAGACCTCCATTTTCAGATGGTTGGGAAATTACTGCAGTAAGGCCTGTAAAAAAATTAAACTTAGAAGATTATAAACTCAGTGAAAAATTACACGAAAGAATTGCAATTCAGGCTGAAGGTGTACTTATTGCAGGAGCACCCGGAATGGGAAAGTCAACTTTTGCACAAGCTTTAGCTGAATTTTATGCATCACAAAAAAAGATTGTAAAAACTGTAGAGGCACCAAGAGATTTAGTATTACCTAAACAAGTAACACAATATGCAATAAGTCATGCTGATGATCAAGAGATACAAGATATTTTGCTTTTGTCACGTCCAGACTACACTTTTTTTGACGAGATGAGAAACACAAATGATTTCAAATTATTTGCAGATATGAGATTAGCAGGTGTCGGAATGATTGGAGTTGTACACGGAACTAACCCGATAGATAGCATCCAAAGATTTATTGGAAGAATAGAAATGGGAGTTATCCCGCAAATTATAGACACAGTTGTTTTTATAAAAAATGGAACAATCTTCAAGGTATTAGGTTTAGAGATGACTGTAAAAGTACCAAGTGGAATGACTGAAGCAGATTTAGCAAGACCAATAGTTGTTGTTAATGATTTTGAAAATGACAAATTAGAATTTGAAATATATACATATGGAGAACAAACCATTGTTGTTCCAGTAAAAGAAACAATAGACAGTAAATCCCCAACACAAAAATTAGCGACAAAGCAAATTATCAAAGAGATGCGTAAATACTCAGATAATGTAAATGTTGAAGTTGTAAGTGACCACAAATGTATTGTTCAAGTTGATGCAAAAGACATAGCAGGAATCATTGGAAAACAAGGAAAAAATATTCAAGAGATTGAAAAACGACTAGGTATTGGAATAGATATACAAGAGATAAAAAAAGATAGTAATAAGAATAATAACCCAATAGGCTTTGAGTATGATATCAATAAAAAAAATATAACACTTTTTATTGATGAAGAATATATCAACACAGACATAGACATTTATGTAAATGAAGAATATTTACTTACTGCTAAATCAGGAAAAGATGCAAGAATAAAATTAAAGAAAAATAAAATAAGTAGCATACTTGTTGAAGCACTTACATTAAAAGAAAAAGTAGATTTATTCCCAAAGGTGTAAAAGATGATAGATATTAATATAATTCGAAACAATTCAGAAATCATTGAAAATGATCTCAAAAAAAGAAAAGATGAAGAGAAACTAAAATGGTTAGATGAAATAAAATCATTAGATATAGAATGGAAAAAACTAAAACTTGAAACTGAAAAATTACGTAATGAAAGAAACGTTATTTCTCGAGATATTGCTAGATTAAAAAAAGAGAACCAAAATGTTCAAGAGAAACTTAGTGAAGCTGCAGAGATTCCAAAAAAAATTGCAGAGATAGAATCTAAACAAATCATTATAAAAAATAAAATTACAAGTTATTTAATGAGGCTTCCGAATATATTACACGAGTCAGTACCGTATGGCGCAAGTGAAGAAGAGAATATAGAGGAAGCTCAATTTAATGAGAAACCAGAATTTAATTTCCCATTAATAAGCCATGTTGATTTAATGAATAATCTAAATATTACGGACATAGAAAGGGCTGCAAAAATATCTGGCGCAAGATTTTGGTTTCTTAAAGGAGATTTAGCTTTACTTGACTTAGCATTACAAAGGTATGCTATAGATTTTATGAATAATAAAAATTATACATTGATTCAACCTCCTTTTATGATGAACAAAAAGGCATACGAAGGAGTTACCGATTTAAGTGATTTTCAAGATGTTATGTATAAAATTGAAGACGAAGATTTGTATTTAATTGCAACATCAGAGCATCCACTAGCTGCAATGCATTATGATGAAATACTAACTGAAGATCAACTCCCAATTAAAATGACAGGAGTTTCTACTTGTTTTAGAAAAGAAGCCGGTAGTCATGGAAAAGATACTAAAGGAATATTTAGAGGTCATCAATTCAATAAAGTTGAACAAATAATTATTTGCAAACCTGAAGATAGCTGGAAGTTTCATGAAGAAATGATTAAGAACGCAGAAGAAATGTGGGAATCCTTAGGTTTACATTTTCGAAAAATAAACATTTGCACAGGAGATATTGGAACAGTTGCAGCAAAGAAATATGATCTAGAAGTATGGATGCCAGTACAAGGAAAATACAGAGAAATTGTTTCAGGAAGTAATTGCACTGATTATCAAGCAAGAAGATTAAAAATAAGATATAGGACAAAAGAAGGGAACAAATATGTGCATACTTTAAATTGTACAGGAATTGCAACATCAAGAGCATTAGTTGCAATTTTAGAGAATTTTCAGCAAAAAGATGGTAAAATTAAAATACCAGATGTATTAGTTCCTTATATGAACAACAAAAAATATATACAATGAGTAAAAAAACAAGCATACCAGGAAGTGTATTTTTAATGATTGGAGCTTTTGTATCTATTGCTTCATACTTTATAGATAAACTTAGGAATGCAAACAATTTAAGATTTTTTATTATTGTAGGATTATTATTTGCTATATATGGAATCTATAAAATTTTAATACAAAAAGCATTAAACATGGGCAAAATCAAAAAGCAATACAAGCACACACCAGAATACTATAAAAAAAGTCATGAATACAAGTATTGTCCTAAATGCGGTTCAAAACTACGTGAAAGTTTCAATTTTTGTTACAATTGCGGAAAAAGGGTGATGTAGATGGACATAAAAAAAGCAAGCGTCAAAGATTATGATAAAGTTCTAGAATTGTGGAACTCGTCTAAAGACGTACTTGATTTTGGTAGAAAGTTTGATAAAAAAGATTTAAATAATATTACGAAAACAAAAAATGAACTCATTTTTGTTGCTAAATTAAATAAACAAGTAATTGGAACTATTTTTGCAGAAATAAAACCGATGTACTGCCATGTAAGCAAATTACTTGTCGATACCATTTATAGAAATAAAGGTGTAGGGACTAAGATGTTAAAAGAAATGGAAAAATTTGCACGAAAAAAAAGCTGTAAAAGGATGATATGTTTCCTTGAAGAAAACTGCGAAGCATATAGCAATTTTTGGGGTAAAAACAAGTACGAACCTACAAATATCGCAATGTTTCAAAGAAAGCTTTAAATATTAACCAGAAAAGAGTAAAATTAGGAGGGATAATAATGTCTTATATATGTAAAGTCTGTGGTAGAAAATCAGAAGAGCAAGAAGAGTGTTGTGGAGAACCTATGAAACTCGAAGAGGAAGAAGAAGACTTAGATGATGATTATAATCTCGCAAAATACGAAGAAGACGACGAAGTTTAAAGTTCTAAATCTTTTTTATTATACAAAACATCATATAGCCCTTGTAAAAAAGGGCATTTTAAATTATATTTCTTAATTAATTCATTCAAAGATTTATCCATGTTTGCTCCTTCAGCAACCATAGTCATCTGCCCCATAGCCTTTTGAGGGTCTTTTCCTTGACCAATTTCTAGTCCTAAACTTCTATTTCTTGAATGTTTACTTGTACAAGTTACAATTATATCTCCAAGCCCTGCTAGTCCATAAAATGTTTCTTCTTTAGCACCAAGTTTTTTTCCTATCTCTTTCATTTCTTCTAATCCTTTTACCATAGCATAAGCTTTAGCATTATCACCTAATTGCTTACCATCAATAATACCAATAAGTACTGCTAAAATATTTTTTAATCCGCTAGCTAAAGATACACCTAAAGGATCATCACTTAATTGAAATTTGAAATTTTTATCTTCAAATATTTCTTTTACTTTTTCTCTTGTAGTTTTATCTTGACTTGCAATTACTGCAGAACTTAATTTTGCCAAAGCAACTTCTTCGGCGTGTGTCGGTCCAACCATAACCGCAGTCTTATTTGTATGAATTTCTTCAACTATTTTATAAAGAGGTTTGTTTTCAAACAATCCTTTTGATGCTGTTACAATTATTGCATCTTTCTTCGGAGTTATTTGTTTTACAGTATCCTTCACAAATTTACTTGGTACAGCGACAATGATATAATCAGCGTCATTTGCAATTTCAATATTATTTGTAAATTCAATATTATTAGATAATTTAATATTTGGTAAAAGGTCATTAACTCTTTCATTATTACACTTATCTACTCTTTCTTTAGAAATCTCCCAAACTTTTATATTCATTCTTTTAGACAAATGAATAGCTAAAGCGGTTCCAAAACTTCCTCCACCAAGGATTACAACATTCATAAACAATCGATTTTCTTTATACTTTATAATAATTTCCAAATAGTTTAAATATTCTCAAGTAATTAGTTTAGTTATGAGAGTAATGATTTTTGGAACTTTTGACCATGTACACAAAGGTCATCTAAAAAAGTTTGAACAAGCTAGAAAATATGGTAATGAATTAATTGCTGTAATTGCTAGAGATAAAACTATGAAAGAACTACGTGGGTTTGGTCCAAAGTGGCCAGAAAAAAAAAGACAGCAAGATGTTTCTCAACACGTCGATAAAGCTTTACTTGGCTACTTAGGCAATAAATATAAAATTATATTAAAGTATAAACCCGATGTTATTTGTTTAGGTTATGATCAAAAATATTTTATTGATAGATTAAAGGATTTTCTAAAAGAGAATAAACTAAAAACAAAAATAGTTAGATTAAAAGCATATAAACCTCACATTTATAAAAGTTCAAAACTTAAGCATAAAAAATGAGAGAATTTATTTTACGAGCACAAAAAGCGAAAAGTTCTGGAAATTTAGATTTAAATAATTTACCTTCTGAAGGTAGAATGGATCTTGTTTGTAGATGTGTTTCTAATGCTTTATTTATTTCAAACGACTTAAGACGAGATACAATCATTCATGTTGTACTAGAAGGGCCTAAACATCCGCCAAAAGTAATCAGTTTCTCTGGTGCTACCCTTAAAGGATTTTATTTTGACGAAAGAAATATATCTAAAATTATTGATAAGGCCTTAAAAAAAGGTGTAAGTTTAAAGATGGGAGAAAGTGTTAATGTACAGGAGGGAATTGCAATTTCTAAACAAAGTTTTGAAGGATTAGTAAAAGAAAAAGCTCAAAATTCTAAATTATATTACTTACATAAAAAAGGAACTGAAATTGAATCTGTTAATTTCCCAGAGGATGTTTGCTTTATTTTTGGTGATTATATTGGTATTCCTAAAAAAACAGAAAAGTTTTTAGACAATAAAGGAGCTGAAAAATTGAAATTAAGTAATATAATGCTATTTGCATCACATTGTATAGTTCTTTGTCATAATGCTTTGGATAAATGAGTTATCAACATATGATAAATAAGAATATTATTATAAATATAGATGCTATGCAATAAAATCAGAAATTACTTTTTTGCTTTCTAAAATTTGATTTATATCAAGCTTCATTGATTCTAAAGTCAGTTTGATTTTACGCAACATAGATTTATCAAAATCCTTTAACATGTCTGCATTTTTTAATGGAAGATGATCTTTTCCATTTTCATAGTAATGAATGTGCATCTCTTTAATTTTATCCTTAAATTTGTAAAAGTCTTGATAATTGAAATTTAAATGTTCTCCTGAATATCTTATATGTCCATGATCCATAAGCATGCCTAGATTCTTATTTTTTATTTCTGAAAAAAGTCTTTCAAATTCATTTGGTTTTGAAAAAGTTACAGCTTCGTCTTTACAAATACTAGTTTCAACAGCAATGTCAATATCGTACTTGTCTGCCATGTCTAATACCTTTTGTAAATTCTCTTTAAAAGTTTGATATACATCCTCATATTCATAACGATTACCAGTTATAACAAATTTCTCTCCTTGAATATCTCCAATCATAGGTGCATGAAATCCCCAATGACTTGTATCAGTTTTTCTACAAAAATTTATTGTTTCTTTTGCAATCCTTATTGATTCATCTAATATTTTTTTATTTTGAGAGCCTAGATTAAACCAAAAAAATCTGTTTTTTGTTAAAAATGGGCCATGAATTATAAATTTTAAATCATGTTGCTTTTGTAGAGCATAAAGTTTTTCTAATTTAGTTGGACCATGACTTGCTCCAAGTTCAATTTTATTAATACCATTTTTAATATAAATATCTATAACACGATATACATTTTCATTAAATGTCTGCCCTGTTCCTTTCAAACAACTAGTTGATACATATACCATAAAAATAAAAAATCATTAACAATTTATAATCTTTTCCAAAACAAATATAAATACAACCAACTAAAACACATTAAAATTACTCAAAAACTCTCTCTAAAAAGCTCTTTTTCTTTTGTTTTCCGTCTAATTCTTTTGCTAAATCATTCAATAAAGTTTTTTGTTTTTTAGTTAACTTTTCAGGAGTCTGAACTATTACTTTAACCATCTGGTCTCCTTTACCATATCCATTAATATCAGGGATTCCCTTGCCTTTCATTCTAAATATAGTATGAGTTTGAGTTGCAGCAGGTATTTTTAATTTACTTTTACCTTTTAATGTTGGAACTTCAACAGTACATCCTAAAGTTACTTGAGTAATAGTAAGCGGGACTTCAATATTCAAATCCGTACCATCTCTCTCAAAAATTTTATGTTCTGCAACATGAATAATAATATACAAATTTCCGCTAGGGCCTCCTCGCTCGCCAGCTTCTCCTTCACCAACAACTCTTAATCTAGTTCCAGTATCAGCTCCCGCAGGAATACTAACTTCAAGTTTACGACTTTTTTGAATTCTACCTTCTCCATCACAATGAGGACAATATTCTTTAATCATCTTACCTTGCCCATGACACCTTGGACATGTTGTAGTTGTAGCAAACATTCCAAACGGAGTTCTTCTTGTTTGTTGAACAACACCTTGTCCATTACATTGATCACAAGTCTTAATAGAGCTTCCATCTTTTGCGCCTGTTCCTTTACAATTAGAACAAGTTTCAAGCCTAGGTATAACTACTGTTTTATTGACACCTTCAGCAGCTTCTTCAAGCGTAATTTCTAAATCAAATCTTAAATCACTTCCACGAACAGCGGAGCTTCTTTGTCGTCTTCGTCCGCCACCAAATAAAGAACTAAATAAATCATCAAAATCAAACCCGCCACCAAAATCAAAGCCTTCAAATCCGCCACCACCAAAATTTCCTGCATCTGCAGTTCCAAATTGATCATAATTTTTTCGTTTAGATTCATCACCAAGAACAGAAGCAGCTTCATTTATTTCTTTAAATTTATCAGAAGCATCTTTGTCCTTATTCAAATCTGGATGATACTTCTTTGCTAATTTTTTATACGCTTTTTTAATTTGATCTTTAGTAGAATCTTTACTTACTCCTAAAGTTTCATAATAATCTTTAGCCATCAATCATACCTGCTCTTCACTTTATATTCATCATTATTCAAAGCGTTGTCAATATCTTTTCTATAATCAACTTGCTTAGTAAAGAATATTCTATAAACTACATAAATGATTAAAAGTCCAAATATAATATCTGTTGTGTCCATGTTACACCTCAATTTTCAATAGCTTATAAATGTAATTAAAATAAAAATAAAAAAATAAAAAAGTTATTTTTCATCCTTTTTTTCTTCTTTCTTTTCTTCCTTCTTTTCATCAACAACTTCAGCATCAACTACTTTTTCTTTCTTATCAGACTTAGCTTTTCCTGATTGTTCTTTATCTTGCTGTGCTTGTTGTGCTTGAGCTGCTTTCTCATACATCTCTGTTGAAATCGCCTGAACCTTTTGATTTACTTCTTCAATCTTTTTCTTAATTGCTTCTAGGTCTTTTTTCTCAGGTTCCATCAGTTTCTTAAGTTCATCAATCATTGGCTTAACTTCATCAACTTTTTTCTTATCAACCTTTCCTTCTAAATCTTTAAACAATTTCTCAGTTGAAAAAATTAAAGTATCAGCTTCATTCATAACTTCTGCATGCTCTTGCTTTTTCTTATCTTCTTCAGCGTGTGTTTCAGCGTCTTCTTGCATTTTCTTGATTTCTTCATCACTTAAGTTGCCACTTGAAGTAATAGTTATTCTCTGTTCTTTGCTTGTTCCTAAATCTTTAGCACTTACATTTACAATGCCGTTTGCATCAATATCAAATGTAACTTCAATTTGAGGAACTCCTCTTGGTGCTGGAGGTATTCCTACAAGATCAAACTGTCCCAACACTTTATTATCGTTAGCCATTGGCCTTTCTCCCTGAAAAACTCTAACACTTACAGCAGGTTGATTGTCTGCAGCTGTTGAAAATACTTGACTTTTCTTTGTAGGGATTGTTGAATTTCTCTCAATCAACTTAGTAAAAACTCCACCAAGAGTTTCAATACCTAGACTTAAAGGAGTAACATCAAGTAACAATACATCCTTAACTTCTCCTCCAAGAATTCCACCTTGAATTGCTGCTCCAAGAGCAACAGCTTCATCAGGATTTACGCTTTTGTCGCCATCTTTTCCAGTTAAGCCTTTAACCATTGTTTGAACAACTGGAATTCTTGTAGAGCCTCCAACAAAAATTACTTTATCAATATCCTTTGCTTCCATTTTAGCATCCTTCATCGCTTGAATTGTTGGTTGCTTTAATCTTTCCACAATATCATCTATCATTTTCTCAAATTCAGCTCTTGATAGATTTTTATTCAAATGTTTTGGTCCACTAGCATCAGCTGTAACAAACGGAATATTAACTGCTGTAGTTGTTTTTGTAGATAATTCGATTTTTGCTTTTTCAGCTGCTTCTTTTAGCCTCTGTAAAGCCATCTTATCTTGCTTTAAATCAATACCAGTATCTTTCTTAAACTCTGCTGCTAACCAATCAATTATTAATTCATCAACATCATCGCCGCCAAGTCTATTGTCTCCATTAGTTGATTTTACTTCAAATACACCATCACCTAATTCTAATATACTTACATCAAAAGTTCCGCCACCAAAATCAAAAACCAAAATTGTATGTTCTTTGGTTTTTTCAAGACCATAAGCTAGACTTGCAGCTGTTGGTTCGTTAATTATTCTTAAAACATTTAGTCCTGCGACCTTTCCTGCATCTTTTGTTGCCTGCCTTTGACTATCATTAAAATAAGCAGGAACTGTAATTACAGCATCTGTAACTTTTGTGCCTAAATAAGCCTCTGCATCAACTTTTAATTTTTGTAAAATCATTGACGAGATTTCTTGTGGTGAATAATCTTTACTATCAATTGTTGTTTTAAAATCCTCACCCATATGTCTTTTAATACTTCTAATAACATGATCAGGGTTTGTTATTGCTTGATTTCTTGCAATCTGCCCTACAGTTCTTTCTCCATCTTTAACTAATACAACACTTGGTGTTGTTCTACCACCTTCTGCATTTGGTATAATAGTTGGTTTTCCACCCTCCATTACCGCGACTGCTGAAAATGTAGTTCCTAAATCAATTCCTATTGTTTTTGCCATTTTTCTATTCCTCCTTGTTTGAAAATAAAAATGGGAAAAGCCAGAAAATTTTTAATTTTCGCTGTTTTTGCCATTTTTTTATTCCTCCGTAAATTATCTTATTTGAATTTTATTTTCTCTGAAAAAACACCATGCTCTTTCAAAATTTCAAGAGCACTCTTTTTTATTGCTTTGTCAAGATTAAAACCTAATAATTTTAAGCCTTCTTTGACTCTCTCTTCATCGGGTGCTTCCACCTCTAAAAAAGTAGCCATTTCAGGATAACTATCAAGTTCAAACCTCATATCTTTGAAAACATAACTTTCTCTAAATTTTTCGTAGTGACCTATTACTTTTAGTCCAAGATTATTCAAAATCTTAACCATAACATCAAAATCACTTACTTCAACCTCATCTTCTTCTCTTATTTTTAATTCTGAATCTTCTACTTTGCCTTTATATGTAACAAAACATTTTTCGCCGGCTTTTCTTAGCCGTAAAAAACAACCATCTTTTTCCATTCGTTCATCTTCAAAATCAAAACTTTGTGAAATTAATTTACCATCAAATACTTTTTTTGCTCCTAACTTTGCCAATTGAGATTTAACATTATCAACATCAACATCGAGTATTTTAACTTCAACTTCTTTCATTGTAAAATCTCCTTTAATGAAATTATATCTGTACCTAAATGCAATGCCTTCATTCCAAAATTTCGAGCAGGAATCACATCTCTTTCTAAATCATCACTTATAACAATACTTTCTTCTTTGATAATATTTGTAGCCATAGTTAATTCAGCCCAATAATTTTCATCACTCTTTGAAAAATCACTATCTTCATTTGCCCAAACAAAATCAAAATACTTACCAAGATCATGTTTCACTAGGTATAAATCAATAGTTCTTCTATGTGAATTTGTAATTAGTAATACTCTTTTTCCAGCTGTATTTAACTTTTTCAACAAATCAACAGTCCCATCAAGTAATTTACTTTTTCCAATAAATGTTGGTAATATTGAATAATACAAATTTAAGTCATTTAACTTAGCACACAATTCATATGTATCTACTTCTCCTGTTTTTGCTTTTAATTCAATAATAGCCTCTTTTACTTTATCGCCATATTTTTTTTCTAAAGCATTTACAATATGAGGATACATTTCTACATAAATTTCTTTATTCATCAAAGTGCCGTCAAAGTCTAACAAAAATGTTTTAACATTTTTAAAGATGCCAGAGATCTTAGATTTCTCAGCGTCGAAAGAATAATTATTCATTCTTCTTCACCATATCTTCATATCTCAATATTTTTGCAAGCAATTCTTTATCCTTAACGAGTTCATGAAGCTTACCATTTTCAAGAGTTTTACCGCCTGCCCTCAAATAAGATGCAAATTGTCTTATACTTTCAGGATCATTTAAATTCAAAAAATAATTCAATGAAAACCAAATTGACAAATCCTCACCATGTTCTGCACATGTTCCAACTTGACATTGCAAAGGTTTTACAGGATGAATACTACAGCCAAAATCATCTTTTAAAAAAACACATTTTCCATAAGGCATAGCTTCATTTTTCTTAATTATTTTAGGCCGCAAAAGTTTAGTATTAAATTTCTCCACTTCTTCTAAATATTTTTCTTGCAATTCTTTTTCACTAATATTTAAAAATTTAGCAATATAGACTATATCATCGTCGACAAGACAACCAGTTCCATAATTACAACAATGGCCACATTTTTGAGTGCATATTTTTCCATGACCCAAAACGTCCTTTAATGGAGTATCTTTTTTAATCATTTTTTCGCCCTCTTATTTATTTTAACTTTTGAATGTCTAATTACATTATTTCCAAGTAGATATCCTTTTTGCATCTCTTCTAGAACAATCTCATCTTCTTTTTTACTCTCTTCTCCTGTCAATAATGCTTCATGAAAATGCGGATCAAATTTTTTGCCATTGGCATCAATTTTTTTTAATCCTTCATCTTCTAATGTTTGATAAAATTGAGCATAAATTAATTCTGTCCCTTTAATAAATTCTTCACTACAACCTGAGTTTTTGAATGCAAACTCAAAATTATCTAATAATGGTAATAATTTAATTATTAATTCTTTAGTTGACGTTTTAATTAACTCTACTCTTTCTTTTTCTACTCTCTTTCTATAATTATCAAATTCAGCTTGATTCCTTTGTAATAGACCCATCATATTTTTAAGCTCTTGTTTTACTTTATCTAACTCAGCTGCTTCTGCCTTTTTCTTATTCATAAACTTTATAACTTTTTCAACACCAGATAATTTACTTTTATTTAATTTTGAAGCTAAATCAATCTTCTCGTCTTTTTCTTTATTATTTTCCTTTTCAGCGATTTTTTCTTTATCATCTGTCATCGTTACACCTCAAAAGCCACCACTGCAACAAGGCAAATGGTTGACCTTACATCAACAAAACAAACATAGAATGAACCAAAAGTATTTAAATGTTGCGTATTTACTACTTCAAATATGATGTTTCATAGCCATAAAATAACAATTGTAAGGCTAAAAAAGCCAAATACTGCTAATATCAATCAAGAATTACAATGGTTAGGAAGTTCTTTAGGATTATTCAGTTTACGAGATAAAGACAGAAGTTGTTTTCGATTATTCATAGAAATGTTAAAAAGCGCCAAAAGAGGCGAACGTTTGAGTTCAGATGAGCTATCACACAGACTTCAATTAACAAGAGGAACAACTGTACATCATTTAAACAAATTAATGGATTCAGGCATAGTTATAAAAGATAAAAATAGATATTTACTTAGAGTAGATTCACTACAAGATCTAATAGGTGAAATAAGGAAAGATATAAAAAGAACAGTTGACGACCTAGAAGAGATGGCAAAAGAGATTGACAATACGTTGGGGTTTTAATATGGCATGTGATATGTGTGGAAAAATAACAGAACAATTAAACATTGCAAAAGTAGAAAGTGTAATGATGAACGTATGTAAAGACTGTACCAAGTATGGAGAATTTGTTAGAAGAATTAAACCAGAACAAAAAATAAAAAAAGAGAAATCAAAACAAATTGAAATTGCTCCAAGAAATAAAATTATATTTATAATCAATGAAAAATATGGACAATTAATAAAAAATTCCAGAGAGAGACTTAACCTCAAACAAGAAGATTTAGCACAAAAATTAAATGAGAAAGAAAGTTTAGTTCAAAAAATAGAATCTGGGAAAAAAGAACCAAGTCTTGCTATGGCAAGAAAATTAGAACAGTTTCTTAGAATCAAATTAGTAGAAAAACAAGAAATTGGTAAAGCTGATAAGGGAGCAATAAAAACATCTGGTCCATTAACTATTGGCGATATGATTAAGCTTATTAAGAAATAAGAAAACATTAATTATAAATTAGCTCATGCCCAATATATACACAAAAAACTATATATATTAGTTCTACGAAAAATATTATATGGCATACAAATATTTACAAAATGTTTTTTGGGGAAACTCAATTCAAGCATATATAACTACAAGCATTGTTTTTATTGTTTCTATATTAATATTGAAAATTTTCAAATATGTTATTATTGCTAAACTAAAAAAACTAGCAAAAAAAACAAAAACAGAGTGGGACGACTTTTTCATTGCAACACTCGATGACATTCATTGGTCAGTCTATGTTTTAATTTCATTATGGTTTAGCTTAAAATACTTAACAGTTCATACAGTAGTAGATAAAGTTGTATATATTATGCTTAATACAATTTTAGTATTTTATGTTGTAGTTGCAATAACAAAAGGAATAACTAAAATTCTAAAAAATATTGTGAATAAGAAAAAAGACAATGAAGAAGACTATGCTTCAATGCAACTAATGGGTAGCTTTATCAAGGCAGCCATCTGGATTGTTGCAATATTATTAGTATTATCAAACTTAGGTTACAACATAAGTACATTAATAGCAGGATTAGGAATAAGTGGAATTGCAATTGCATTTGCTCTTCAAAATATACTAAGTGATATTTTCGCTTCATTCAGTATACATTTTGACAAGCCCTTTAAGGTAGGGGATTTTATTATAATAGGAAATGATAATGGAGTAGTTAAAAAAATCGGAATAAAATCAACAAGGATAACAACACTACAGGGTCAAGAACTAGTTGTTAGCAATAAAGAACTTACTTCAGCAAGAATAAATAATTATAAAAAGATGGAAAAAAGAAGAGTTGTTTTTAATATTGGAGTTACTTATCAAACACCAGAAAACAAACTTAAACAAATTCCTAAATGGATTACAGATATTATTACAAAAAGTAAAAATTCAGAGCCTTCCAGAGTACATTTTAAAAGTTTTGGTCCTAGCTCATTAGATTTTGAGATTGTATATTATATGCTAGTTTCAGACTACAATAAGTATATGGATACACAACAAGAAATCAACTTAGAGATTGTAAAGAAATTCGAGCAAGAAAAAATAGGCATAGCATATCCTACTCAAACAATATTTTTAGAAAAATAAATAAAAAGAGATAAAACTATGGACAAAATATACCTAATTGCATTAGTTCTTTTTTGTGGATTCTTAGGAGCAATAGGTCAAATCTTTTTAAAATTGGGAAGTAAAAATTTTAATTTAGATCTAAGCCTACTAACAAACTGGAATTTAATATTTGGATTAGGATTATACGCAGTAGCAACGATAATATTCATATTCGCATTAAAACAAGGAAATCTTTCAATATTATATCCTATAATTGCCACAAGCTATGTTTGGGTAGCAATATTTTCTAAATATTTTTTAAATGAACCTTTTCCATTATACAAATGGACAGGAATAGTTTTAATTCTAATTGCTGTTGGAATAATTACTAACTAAAAAACCTGTGTTCTTCCTCACATAATATTTGAAAATTTTCTCTTATTAAAAAAACAAATATATTTATAAATTTACGTTTCTTATTACCATAGATGAAAACTGAAGAAATTTTTGGCAAACACTTTTCTCAAGAAACACGAGGATATTTTATAAGAAATTCAAATAGACTAAATAAGCTTAGAAAATATCTGATAAGCAAAATTAACCCAACACTTATCACACTCCCAGGTTATACTAATCAAGAAATTACAAATATGGTTAAAAGAATAAGCACCAACACAATCCTAGATAAAACCACTTTAGAAGATCAAATAGAAAATTCAAAAGCAATATGGACAATTGATGAAACAACCCTAGAAATTGCCAGATTTGGTAAGAATGTTATGAATATGTTCTCATCAGTACTGGATACCAAGTTAGAATACGAATTTAAAGATAACAAGGGACAGATTCATAAAGCAAAAGATCAAAAGCAAAAGATTATATCATACTTTGTAGAAGAATGGAATAATTCTCAAAATCACACAGTAACAGCAAAACAAGGATGGATTCATGACTCAATAAAAAGAGTCCTGCCATATACAGAAGATTATTGTAAATTTATAGGTTTAATCGCACAAGACTATATTACTGTAGCAATAAATGTTGTATCATCAATGGGGTCACAACACAAAGAGGTCAATTCCGAAGTTATGAAACAAGTAGGTGCAGGACTTATTGCTTCACATATCATAAGAGCAGCAGAAGTAGATGTCCCACTAATTTATAAAACACAATTTAAACCCAATAAACAATTACCAGGTCTTTATTTATAAAAAAAATAAGCACTTCTTCTTTTTATCTTTAATAAGTACTGCAAAATATCACATTTACGTAATACTTATACCTACCCCAAATTAACATCATCAAACGTAGTTTGCGTA
>CAYZMD010000013.1:0-19118 GCA_964479425.1 uncultured Methanosarcinales archaeon
GATAAAGCAAGTTCAATACCTTTAGCTGTATTAAACACATTGATGTCTTTATTCTCTTTTGCTAAAAGAGTTGCATCCCATAGCGAACCTATGAATGCATCATTTGTAACTCTTTCATCTTCATGATAACGTATTGCGTGCAATATTTTTCTATGGTTATATTCAGGGAAATGATCTTTAAGGATTTGTTCAACAAGAAGTGCACCTTTTATTGCATGTTCATTCCCTTTAGAATCTTTATCTTTTAAAATATCATGTAGGTATGCTGCAAGTAACACATCATCCATACATTCAGGGCACTCTTCTCTTGCAATAATCATAGCATAGTTAACAACCTTTCTGGTATGCATTATAGTATCTATATCTTTTATCCAAGAAAAAACCTTTGCCTCAACCTCGTCATAATTCATATTACAACAACAGAAATGAACGCTTATTTAAAAACATAACTAGTAAGTTTTAAATAACAGACTAATTTATCACAGGTTGGTGAGATAATGACACTAAAAAAATGTAATTTTTGTGAACAAGAGGTTCCAGAAAATGGACAATGTAATGGCTGTGGCTTTATTGATGGTATTCAAAGAGAACCTTCCGACGAGGAATTTAAATCTGCTAGAGCAATTAACTCAAAACATAACTATAATCAATATGAGAATTTAGATATGTTGTTATTAAATTTATAGACATATATTGCATATGCATTTACTTTATATTTCAATTCTTTTTTTATTACAATTATAAATTTTGTAAAATTTTAGGTGATTTGAAAAAAATAGAGTTATTTTTCTTTACTTTGCAATATTCCATAATAAACTAAACTGTTTTCTATATGTATTTGCAACTTCCTTGTTTTCAATAATTATCAAATAATAGGGAGATCCTAAAATGAACAATGCAATTTTATTCCCATATATTATTTGTTCTATATTTCCAATATATTTTGCATCAAGTTCTTTATGGGAAACATTCTTTATCTTGAATTGTTTCATCCCTTTTTTTATAATTACTTTTTCCTTAATGTTCTTATCTTTAATAATATTGAAATATTGTTTTAGATAAATTGGTTCAACTTCTTTTAGAAGAGTTTCTTCATCAACTCCTATTAAGAATATTTCTTCATTTTTTTTAATGTTTGCAGTTATATCTTTTAGAAGAGTACGATATACTCTTTTACCTTTATGAAGTTCAACATTTGTATCTTCCTTTTTTAACTGAGATAATTGCATTAAATTAGGTACTATTTTCTTAAAACTTTCCAGCTTAAATTTTAGCAATTCAATTAGGTTTTCAGGGCTAGTTGCTTGGTAATGCTTTTTATTGTCTTTTAGGATTGTATTTACAACTTCTTTCTCCTGCATTCTCTCTAAAGAATCATAGATATAGCCTCTATGTAGACCTGTTAATTCAGATAGCTTATACGGGTTAAGGGTACCATTCTTTAACAGCACTAGATAGATTCTAACCTCATTATCCGTCAATCCTAGCTCTTTTAGCTGTTCTTCATACATAATATAATTAATAGTACATATTCTATATAAAGCTTTCGTCCTTTAAAGTACGACATAAGATTAAATAGTACAAGGAGATACTATTATTAAGTGATTATTAAAAACAGGAGGAGAAAAAATGAAAGAAAGAATAGAAATAAAAAAGGAATTGGATTTAATTATGCAGGGACTTACTGGTGTGCAAAATATTAATGATAAAAAAAAGAAAGTACTAGGATTAGATTACGTTCGTGTTGATAGTTTAAATGATTTTGTAATAGCGCTTTTTGCAGGGGTAGATATTGTTGAATATTCACACTGTGATTGTTTCCTTAGAAGAGAGGATAATTATACTCAGGATAGTTTGCTTGAGAACGGAACAAAATTAGTTGTTGCTCGTGATTGTTCTGGGGCGTATAATGCGGGAGGTAGGTGGTATGAAACAGATGATAGATTATTCCTTTTAAATAGTTCAGATAAGGGTGTAGGACTTAACTTAGATATTACAAACATGAGTAAAGAAGAACTTGTAGATGAAGTTGTTAGATCCTATAAAATAAAAGCTTATAGGCATCTTGTCAAAGGAATTAGGGAATCTGATGTGGAAAAAATAATAGGACGTCCTAAAGATAGAGACTCAATCAAGGAATTTTTAGAAAGATGTGAATATGAAAAAGCACAGATACTCAAAGATGCAGATGGTTGCTATTCTTCTAGATTTGGGCAACTTATACATAAGGATGTCAAAGCTAGCTTGTTTGATGTGATAGAAAAGGTAGATAGCATAATTACACCAATTAAAAAGTATTTCCATCCTATTGGTGGATTGAGAAGTGGTATTCAATCAAAATTGTTTGATTAGAGATTGAAACGGAAAAGAGACAAATCTCTTTTGCTTTTTATTTGTTTAATAAGAACAAGTATAAAATTTAGAGACAATCTTCATTCAACATATGCACCCGAAAGAAGTTCATTTCTTTCGGAAATTTGTTTATTTTTTCTAAAGTTTTCTTATATTTTTTAATTAGTTCTTTAGCTTTTGTTTGTGTTAATCCTTTTGATACTTCATAACTTATTTTTGGCGCAAGTATCGTTCTTGTTTTTTCAGAAATCTTATTGATGCCAAACTTTTCAGGATTTTTGTAAATCTCAGTTCCAGGCTGAAGTCCAAATACAGATGTTGATATTAGATCTATATTCTCTTCATTCCTTTTCAAAAATTCTATTGTTTCTAAAAATTCTTCTTTTGTTTCGCTTGGAAATCCAAACATTGTATACAAAACATTCTTTATACCAACATCTTTCGAATTTTTTAGCACAATCTCATTATCTTTAACATTAGTACCTTTCTTCATTAATTTTAATATTCTGTCATTACCAGACTCAACGCCCCATACAATAATTTTTAATCCACTTTCATAAAGTTCTTTTAGAGTTTTTTTATCAAACTCTTTTGTCGGTCTTAATTGACACATCCATTCAATTTTTAGCTTTTTCATAATTTTTGCTATTTCAAGCAATCTTTTTTTATGAATCATATCGTCGATGATGAATACTTTTTTTGCTCCTTTTAATGTTTCTTTAATATCATCAAGATTATATTCAAAATACATACTCTTATTATGATGTGTGCAGAAAGTGCATTGTTGATAGTAGCATGAAGAAGTAGTTTTTATTGGCAACACTATTTCCTCTGTAAAGTAATCTTTTAATTTGAATATGTTAAAGTCTATTATGTTTCTAACTTTTAATTTGCTACAATCTAATTTCTCATTATTAAGATATTCTAACAATTCAACTTCATTGTTTAAGTGCTTTGCAACGCTCATTAATTTTTTATTAACAGCAGGTCCGCCAATTATAACTTTGATATTATTCTCTCTTAATTTTTTTATTAATGAGTATGCATAAAAACATTGGCTTGAATATACAACTGAAAATGCAACTACGTCTGGCTTTTTTTTAATAATTTCATTATACATATCATCAAATAATTCTGGTTTTTCATCATTAACAATTGCTTTATTATTTGTTGAATATATTTTCCCGCTTTCCTGTAAGAATTGTTTTGCTTCTTCTTTGTAATTGGTTTGATCCTTTTGTTTTAGAAATTTTGCAAAATCTTTAAACTTTTTTTTATGAAATTCTATGTTCAAATCTAATACATCTATTTCTCCGTTATAATTATCTCTAAGAAACGCATGCAACTTTGCCAAACTATATGGAGGCGTTGCGGGTGTACAAAACGGTGCATATACTAGTAATAACTTCATATTGCCTTGAAAATATAGTTCATTTAAGAATGTTTAGTAATATTTATGGGGTTGGTAGAAAATTTAAATTATTAACTTAGAAGCTTAAATTCTCCAAATATTGTCCTGCATGTACCATAATTTCCCATGTGGCACAAAACAACCCTTGAAGCTTTGAATTTTATTGGCGTTTTATTATATTCTACCTCATCATTACTCTTAATGCTTATATGTGGATCATAATTGTTTGGATCTTTATGTTTATCTTTATAATTTTTCACCCAATATAATGTGATTGGATCTACTTTTTCGCCTTGATAAAACATGTCAATTGATACATCGTGTGTTAACGGAAGTTCTTTCATTACCATAGTATGCAATTGTCTTATCTCTTCTGTTATTTTAATTTTAAATGCATATGACTTATTGCCATCTGGTCTTATAGTATAGTATAATTTTGAGATTTCTAATTCTAATTCCTTGAATTTTTCACAGATATTTTTCAATTTTTCATTGACCATGTCAATTTCTGAATCATCAATAACTCCCATTGCTAAAGAAATATGTGGAAGATTATCTGTCTTATTAAATTTAGATATTGGATTTTTTGAGTTTAATTCAATAACTAAATCCATTATTTCTTCTGAAGGAAGTATTGCTATATCAACTGTGATTTTTGCCATACTTTTTAGTATGATGTCTTTATTTTAATAATTTGCTATTTCTATTCGTAACTTATTTAAAGCATTTCTAAAAACTTGAATTCATAAACAAATAGGTGATTAAATGGCAGAGATGAGTGAACATTTTAAATCAAGACAACCAAGCGCTATAAGACTTGCGCAAATTGAATTTTCTAAACGAAAAGATGATGCTATTGCAGTTAATACTGCTATTGGAAACGTAAGTTTACCAATGCATCCGGCATTACAAAAAAGAATGTTTGAATTAAATGATTCTAATTGTCCTTTTAACAAAGGTGTAGTAAAATATACTGCAACTGTTGGAATGGATGAAACAAATAAAGCATTTCTAAATATAATCGCATCCTCTGGATACCCTGTTGGCGGGCTTTTCTCGCAAATAACTGATGGTGGAAGTGCTGCAATGGAACTTATCCTTTTAGGCGTATGTGGAAACGCAGGAACTAATGATAGTCCTTTATTATTAATTGACGCTGCATATACAAACTATGTTGCTATGGCAGAAAGGGTTGGAAGAAAAACAATTTCAGTTCAAAGAAATCTTGAAGATCATGGTAAATTTACATTGCCTGACTTTGAAGATATTAATAAAACAATAGATGAGCATGGTCCAAAAGCTATAGTTATTATTCCATATGATAACCCTACAGGCCATTTTTATACTCATGAAGATATGGTAAAGCTTGCAAAATTATGCGTAGAAAAAGATTTATGGATGATTAGCGACGAAGCATATAGAGAACTTTTTTACACTGATCACAAAATTTCAAGCATTTGGGGTATAACCGAAGAGGAAGTTCCTGGAATTACTGGAAGAAGAATTAGTATTGAAACAGCATCAAAAGTCTGGAATGCTTGCGGTCTTAGAATTGGCGCTTTAGTTACAGACAATAAAGATTTTCACGAAAAATCTGTTGCTGAATATACTGCAAATCTTTGTTCTCCTGTAATTGCTCAATATATTTTTGGAGCTTTGGCTCACGTTAGTCATGAAGACTTGCAAGAATGGTATAAGAAACAAAGAGAATATTATAGTACTCTTATGACAAAATTAACTAATGAATTAAAAGAAAAATTACCAGGAGTAATTGTCTCTAGTCCTGATGCTTCAATTTATTCAGTAATTGATGTTAGAAATATAGCAAAACCTAATTTTGATGCAAAAAAGTTTGTACTTTATTGCGCTCAGGAAGGAAAAACTGAGATTAATGGAAAAGAAATTACTTTACTTGTATCGCCGATGGCTGGATTTTATTGTGCTACTGAAAATAATCCGGGACATACTCAGATGAGAGTTGCATATGTTGCAACGCCTGAAGAGATGGCTCTTGTTCCTGAATTATTTAAGAAATTATTTAATCAGTATGAGGAAGGTAGGTGATTATAGATGGCAATTAAAATAAATAAAAATACTTTAGATTTTGATTATGCAGTTAGAGGAAAAATTCCTACAAGAGCTGCTGAATTAAAAGGACAGGGAAAAAAAATTTATAGCTGCAATATTGGAAATCCTCAAGCTTTAGGTTCAAAACCAATTAGATCTTTAAGAAGAATTCTTGCTATGGTTGAAGATCCTGATAAAATATCTCGAGAAAGAAAATTAAAAGCTGCAAATTTAGAAAATATCCTTAATCCAGATGAATTAAATTTTAACTGGGAAATTGATAAGTCAGAGTTTATGTTAGAAAAAATGGGAAAAGGAACAGGGCCTTATACTGCAAGTCAGGGATTTGCATTTGTTAGAGATGCTGTTGCTGATTTTATTAATAAAAGAGATGGTCATTTAACTTCGTCTAGGGCTAATGCTAATTCAATATTTTTGACAGATGGCGCAAGTGTTCCTATCGCTATGGGATATGGAGCTTTAATAACTAACCCTAATGATGGAATTATGATTAGTGCTCCTCAGTATCCATTAAATTCTGCAGAGATTGTAAATAATGGCGGTAAAATTATTTTTTATCATCCAGATCCAAATAACGAATGGAGACTTACAGAAGATACTTTGATGAATTCTTTTCTCGAGGCAAAGTCTCAAGGAACTAATGTTGTAGCTCTTAATGTTACAAATCCTCATAATCCTTTGGGAACTGTTATGTCAAAAAGTGAATTAGAACTTGTTAGAGATTTTGCTTTGAAAGCTAATATTCCTGTAGTTTTTGCTGATGAAGTTTATCAGGACAATACTTATGGTCGTGAGTTTGTATCTTTTGCTTCAGTTGCAGGAGAATCTCCATTAACTATATTCAGTTTACATAGTACGAGTAAAGGCTATTTGGGCGAATGTGGTAAACGAGGTGGATATATGGAGATTAGAAACCCAGGTGTTGTTGAGGGAACTAATCAAAATATTGACGAAATTATGGTAAAAGTTGCCTCAAAAGGACTTTGTTCAAATACTATTGGACAATTAACAACCTATTTTATGGTTACGCCTCCAACAGAAGCTGATGGTGAAGTATTTGAATATTTCAACACTCAAAAGAATGAAAATCTAAATAATATTTTGACGAATGCTAATATGGCAAAACAAGCATTTTCTGATATGGGAATTAAAGTTCGTGGAGATTTTGGTGCTATGTATTTATTTGGTGCATTAGAAAAAGGTGTTGATGACGCTGACTATTGTATGAATTTACTTGAAGATACAGGAGTTTGTGTTGTTAATGGTGCTGGTTTTGGAGCGCCTGGTTATTTCAGATTTGCAGCATTACTTGGTAATGAAGAGATGAAAGAAGCTTTGGGTAAATGGACAGGTTTTCATGCGACTTATATGGAGAAGCATCATAATAAAAATGAAATTGCTATTGAAAAAGCTAATTAATTTTTTTTCTTGTTTTTTTATATGAATTATATTAATTTGTTATCTAACTATAAATTCTTAAGAATTTCTTCTATTATTTTAAATGAATTTGCTGCAACAATTGATTTGAATTTTTTATAATCTTGGACAGCTTTTCCGTCTGCTTTGTCAGATATAGTTCTAATAATTAAATGCGGAATCTCATTTATTACAGATACTTGAGCAATAGCAGCTCCTTCCATTTCTATACAATCTCCATTTAATTCTTCTTTAAGATATGATTTATTAATTTTATCTGTTTGTGTAAAAAATTGATCTCCTGTTAGAATTCTGCCTTTAAAAATTTTGTTTGGAGATATATCTGTTTTTAACGCCAATTCTATTAAATTCTCTTCAGCTTTGAAGAATCTATAATTCGTATAAGATATATGTCCTCTTTTAAAACCTAATGGGGTAGCATTAAAATCATGATGCACTGAATCTATACTTATAACTACATCTCCAATATTTAATTCATTATTTAATGCTCCTCCAACACCAGTAAATAATATTTTTTTAACATTAAATTCATCAATAATGTATTGGCATATCATTGAAGCAAAAACCTTACCTACTCCTGATTTAACAATTACAACATTTTTTCCGAATAACTTTCCTTTATAGAATGTAAATATTTTCCATTTTATTTCTTCTTTATCTTTTATGTCTTTAAGAAAAAAATCAATTTCTTCATCCATTGCACCAATAATTCCAATCATCTTTATATTTCGTATAGGGATGTAATTGTTTATTAATGTTACTTATTTTTATAAAAAAAAAATAAAATAATTAATCAGAGTTTTTTGTTTATATTCTATTTCTTGCTTAATGATTTCTTTTTAGAATTTAAATTTTTCATATTTTAAACCCATCTCTTCAAGCATTAGTATAATTCTATCTTTATCTTTCATACCTTTCCAATCAAGTGCAATGAAATCAACTTTTTCTTTTGTTTTCTCAATTGCTTCTTGTAACATTTCTTTATCGAGTTCGTCAAGCATATATTTAGGGCAAACATGTCCAAAAGCAATGTCTTCTCTTTCAATAACTTTTTTGAAAATTGGCGTTGTATGGAGTCCACCAATTCCAATTGCAACCCTATCTTTCAAAATCTTTCCTTCTAATAAGTCAAATATTGTTTCTGCGATTACTTTCCCTGCTTTTTCATTTTTCCAGTGTTCTTTATCTGAACCAATTTCAATAAAAAAACAAGGTCTTGTTATATTTGGACCATGATGAGTACATTCTTGTATTATGTCATAATCAAGTCTAGTTGCATTATGTTGTAATTTTATGAATGCGGTTTTTAGAATATTTGCAGGCGCAACAGCAAGAGTCCTATCTTTTCCACCAAATTCTGCTTTTCCCCAATTTCCTTGAGTATGAACAGATAAACTTGGTATTTTACTTTTACTCTCGTGTTTTGTTGCAAAAATCACTAAATCTAGTTCTTGCTTTATTTCTTCCTCAATTAATTCATCAACATCTTCGTTATAGATTGATTCTTTTTGTACTGTAAATAGCCACATATCTTTGCAATTATAATAATGGTAAGAATCAAATAGACCGGTTCTTGTCCATTTTTTACTTTTCAAAAGATTATTTTTAATGTTCATTCCTGCTTGATCTTTTGACGAAACAATTATTGCAACTTTCATATTTTAGAAATAATGAAAAGGTATTATAAAAACTTATTGCAAATATCTAAAAACAATCTATTTTTTATCTGTATTATGGTGATATAAATTATAAACATCTTTATTCTTTTTATAAAATTCAATTATCTTTTCTTGTTCTGTCCAATCTATATCAGAAAATATCTCATGACAATCAAAATGATATTTTTTGAATCTTTCAAGAACTCGATAAGATCTAACTTTCTCTACATAAGAAGTTATACCATCTTTATTAGTATCTATGATTCGTATATATTCTTTTTTTATTTTTTCTTTCTTTTCTATAAATCTTCGATTATGCTCAGCAAGTCCAACAAATACACAAGCAGCAGGAATTCCAATAGTAAGTGTCACTATAGTTCCTAATTGTTTAGGATATTTTTTTATTAATTTATTCACTAATTTTCCTAATTTACCCATAAACACTTTCTAGCATAATACCCTTATCAACCCTTGCTTAACATAGTTTAACAAAAGCCTTAAATAAACTTAAGTAAACACTTAAAGTATGGTTTTTAATTTAGTTATCCCGAACCCCAAAAATATTACTGTTAAAGATATAATAATTAAAGAATTAAGTGTCAATAAGGGATTAACTATCCTAAAACTTCTTAATTCCTGTAAGAAAAATAATCTTAATGTTTCTTATCATGCTGTATATCAAGCAGTAAACGAATTAAAAAAGCAGCATGTTTTAGAGAAGAATGAAAAAGAATATTCAATAACAAAGGAATATGTTAATTCTCTAAAAGACTTTTCTAAAGTTTTAGAAGAAAATCAGTCTGGAAAGATTAATTTAAGTCTGCAGCAGAATTCAACAAAACATTTTACATTTAATTCTTTAAATGAAGCAACTTTATTCATGGCAAAAGCTGCATATTCAAATATTTTTGATGTCATTAAAAATAGAAGTATTTATGTGATATTTCAACACCTTTGGTTGATTCAAACAATAAGAGGAGTAAAATATATGGATCTTGTTAAAAAAGTATCAAAGTTAAATAAGTGGTATTTTTTAGTTCAAGGCAATAGCTTAGTCGATAAAAAATGCAAAAAAGCTTATGAGAGTATGTTTGGTGCAAAAATAAAATTAGGTTTAAAATGTGCACCTTTAGGTAATTTACTTGTGTGTGGAGATATTGTTATAGAAAGTTTTATTCCTAAAAGATTAATAGAATTAACTGAGAAGGTATTTAATAATTGTAAAAATAAATTTGATCTAAATTGGATAGAACAATACACTAGACTTTGCTATTTAGACAAGTATAAGATTACAGTAACGATGACAAGAAACAAACAAATGGCTGAGCAAATAAGGGAGAATGTTTTAGCGCATTTTTAATAGATATAATATTTAGAAATAATAATTTATTAAACTTTATTCTTTAACTTTTTGAATTTGTTTTTATAATAATTATCAGGTTTTTCCTTGTATTTATTTTTAATATCTTTTAATCCTCTTTTTTCTTGTTTGTATAATTCCTTGAAAGGGATATACACTTTTTCCCCTTTTTTATGTTTTATTATTGCTTTTCTAATGACATCTATATCTGCTTTCCACAAATCTGCTATCCTTTCTTCAATTTCTTTTGTGACGCTAATCTCCTTCCCATAAATATTTCGCCAAAATGTATATCCCTCTTCATTTTTCACAAGAATTTTATATGTTGTTGCTAAGTTTGTGTTTACTTCTGTTTCTTTTTCTAATTTAAGCATGTCTTTAATCACGAGCCCAACGCAACCATTACTGTGCGCATACCCTATTGTTTCAGGATTTGTTGTAGAATGAATCATTTGTCCATCTCGTCTGCCATTTATTTCCATACCCATACTTTTAATTAATTCATATGGTATTTTTATTCTCTTGAGGAATTTTCCTCCTCTGGATTTTCTTATTGTTGAATGTGTATACTTAACTCCTTTGTCATCTCTGAATACGGGGTTTTTAATTTTGACATAAACTTTCCCTGTTCCAATTTTTGTAGGTGTAGATTTTTTTCCAACTCTACAAGAGTATTTGTTTATTTTACCATCCTTAGTATGCGTTAAGGTAAAACTAGGAATATTTATTACAATAGAATCTGCTGCTAAAGCTACATTTGCATATAAAAACAACATTGCTAAAGCTCCTTTCCATCCTTTCATTTCTCTTTTATATGATGTTTATATAAAAAATTAATCGTTAAATGCCAAAAATCACAGTATCTTTGACAATTTTTATTTATCTAAAAGTCTTCACATTCGTGCTTAAATAAGTAAATATATAAGTATATTATTAAATAAGAAACAAAGTACTTTTAGTAACCATTTAATAATAGTTTATATTAATCAAAACATTTATATATTAGTTAGTAGATTTATTAATATTAAAAATAGCAAACAAATAAGTACAAAATGCCAAAAACTACAATAATTAAGCGTAAAATGTACAAGCGAGGCAGTAGTTTTGAGACTACTCTTCCTATGCCTTTACTATTCGCTTTAGACAAGGAAAAGAAGCATAATGTACTTTTCAATTTCGATCCAAAACTAAATAAATGGTATGTGGAGTTTGAGGAAGCAAGGTGAAGCAAAAATGATAGATTTAATGTTACAAATGATGATTGCATTGACAGCGATGCTTATAGCGGTTTTACTTTATACAAGAGTTGTAAAACCAAGTTCTCCAGACACTGGATTTAACGATCACATGTCTTTTTATATCTGGAAAAATAAAAACAAAAGAGAGGATTTACTTTTAGGTAGATATAAGGAAGTTAAACGTCATAAAATAAAGAAGAAGCTTTCTGAACTAGATGGCGCGATTAATGAAAAAGCTTTTGATGTCGCAATTCACGTCGAGAAAAAGGCGAAACAAGTTGCGGAAAATCACGATAAGAAAAAGAAGGTAAAACTTGAGCAAAAGAAAAAACCTTCAAAAAAGAATAAAATAATTTCAGAATTAAGAGAGGTGTATAAGGATGACTAAAACGTTCGGAATAATAGCCATTAAAGGAGGGGTTGGTAAAACAACCACTGTTGTAAATCTTGGTGCAGTAATTGCAAAAGATTTTAATAAAAAAGTATTGATTGTCGATGGAAATTTTTCAGCGCCAAATCTTGGATTGCATATAGGTGCAGTTAACCCTAGACATACATTACACGATGTATTGAGTGGAAAATTGCCTATAACACAGGCAGTGTATGAGCATGAATTAGGTTTTGATTATTTACCTAGCTGTTTAATCCATAAGAAAATAGATGTATACAAATTAAAGCAAAAGTTGCAGGAAGTAAAAGACAACTATGATGTCGTTTTAATAGATTCATCACCAAATTTGAATCATGAGATGTTGTCTGCTATGGTTGCTTCAGACGAGTTATTAGTTGTAACAACTCCAGATTTTCCAACATTAAGTGCAACTATGAATGCTATTCGTGTCGCTAAAAAGCGAAAGACACCTATCTCTGGACTTATTATGAATAAAGTAAGAAATATGCGGTATGAATTGAGTGTTGATGATGTGCAAGATGCTACTAACACTCCGGTTTTAGCTTTGCTCCACGATGATCATAAAGTCCTTGAAGCTTTATCTGAAACAATGCCTTACTCTATCCATTCTCCGAAGAGAAATGCAGCAGTCGAATATAAAAAATTGGCAGCAGCTTTGATTGGTGATAATTTTAAGGATACAAGGTTTAAATCAAAGATTCGAAAATTGTTTGGATCGAAAGGAAGAACTGATGTTAATAGGGATTTGTATAGAGATAACATAAGATGATTATAACGTTTCACGGCGCAGCGAGGGAAGTTGGTAGAAGTTGTGTAGAAGTTAAAGGAAAGGATATTAAAGTAATTATAGACGCAGGAATTAAAATAACTAAAAACGGAAATGAATATCCTATTGAATTTGATGTTAAGGATGTTGATGCAGCTTTTGTATCTCATGCTCATTTAGATCATACCGGTTCTTTGCCTCTCTTTAATAGCAAAGGTATGAATTGTCCTATTTTTACAACCCGTGAAACAAAAGACATTGCAAGAATTCTATTAAAAGATAGTTTACATATTGAATTAATGAATGGCGAGTATCCTCATTATGATGAAAGTAATATTGCAAAAGTTCTTGGTAACATGCGAAGAACTGAATATCGAGAAGAATATCATTTTAAAGGGATGAGATATAAACTTTTTGATGCTGGTCATATTCCAGGAAGTGCTTCTGTACTTTTAGATATTGACGGTAAAACTTTACTTTATACTGGTGATATTAAAACAACAGATTCGGAATTATTATATCGTGCTGATACAAATTATGGTGAAAGAATAGATGTCATGATAACTGAAAGCACATATGGAGATAGAGAACATCCTGATAGAGAAAAAGAAAAGGATTTATTTTTAAAATATATTAAAGATGGCATTAAAACTGGAGGATCAGTTATTATTCCTGTTTTTGGTGTTGGAAGGGCTCAGGAAATATTACTTATGTTACATGATTTAGATTTGGATGTACCTATATTTCTTGACGGTATGGCAAAAAAAGTTACAGATTTATTTATTAATAGTCCTAAATTTTTGCGTGATGTAAAAGAGATGAAGCAAGCAATAAGAGACGTTGAATATGCAAAAGGTAATCATATGCGTGAGAGAGTTGTAAAAGATCAAGGTATATTTGTGACAACTTCTGGTATGATGTCAGGTGGTCCTGTTATGTCATATATGAAACATTTATGGAATGATTCTAGAACAAGTATTTTACTTACAGGATATCAAGCTGAAGGTACTAATGGTAGATTATTATTAGAATCAGGAAAGTTTAACCTTGACGGACAGATTGTTAGAGTAAAAGGCAAAGTAAGAAAGTTTGATTTCTCTGCGCACAGTGGCTTAGCACAATTGTCTGAATTAATTAAAAAAGTAAACCCTAAAATTCTACTAATTAATCACGGGGATCCTGTAGCTGAAGATAAGTTAGCAATAGTTGCAAGAAAAATGGGAATTGAAGTTCATACTCCAAACTTAGGAGATAGTTTTGAAATAGAAAAATGAAAAGACATGAAGCGATTAAAGGTCATATTAAAAAAAGAATAAGGCTTGGTCACGATATTGTAAAAATAAAAACTCATTTACATTCTAAAGGTTTTCTTGAACACGAGATTCATAAAGCAATGGATGAAGCTTTTAAGGAATTACAAAAAGTAGATGATATTTCATTAGAAGTAAAACATTTTTTATTTCCTTCCAAAGGAAAGTTTGTATTGCCTTTGGTTATTCTTATGTTTTTAGGAATGCATTTTTTTAGTAATGTATATTTGTTACCAGGACTTGGAAATGATTTATGTGAAAGTGTTGGTATGTCTATGAATATAGACAGTATATTAGAAAATGGTACTATCTATGATGTTGGTATGTTAGAATCAGAATTGATTGAAAAAGAATCTGTTATTCTTGAAGATTTTAGAAGTATGTTTATTGCTAATCTACCTTTAGTTGTTACTCGTGCTAATATATTAAATCCATTTTTCCCTATACCTTGCGAGGCTAGAAATGTTTTAGGAAGTTTTAGTTGTAGATATTATATATCAGAGAAAGATTATAATTGTTTAAAAGATGATGTAGATAAAACTACTTTGGGTGTTTTATTTGATAAAGGACATCCTGAATATAAACAGATAAATCTGTTTGGAGTAGTATTTCATTCTTTGTTACTATTATTTATTTATTATATCATAAATTGTTTTATTATATGGTTTTATCATCGCCATAGAAGCAAATTACATTATCAACTTATTGAATATATTGAATTTAGTTTTGGAATGCTTGCTGTATTATTAATTATCTATTCTATTTACCTATATTTTTACGTTGTAAGGCTGATAGTATGAAAGAAGAGTTTAAGAAAAAGCTAAGTGAGGAGCAACTAAATATTTTAGATAAAGCAGGTACAGAAGCTCCTTTTTCTGGAAAGTATGTTAAGTTTGATAAAAAAGGAAAATTCGTATATAGACTTATTAAAAAGCTTTTTATTTGAAGTATATTTCCCATATGTTATGGTGCTTTATACTGGTCCGAAAATTGATGAATCATTGATGGTCAAACTTATGTTGACTTTGGACTTTATTCAATATGAGGAATTCTACGATAATTTTTATATTATGGCTGATAAGAGAGATACAGAATTTTTGAAGAAGTATGTTAAAAGGATAAAACCAAAAAGTCCAAGTGAAGAATATAAATTAATTTTGAATCCTATCAAAGGGGGAAAATATTATATTGTTAAACAAATTTTGAATGATAGAGCCTTGGCAAAACACAGATATAGTCCAGGCTTAGAATAAAGTTGAAAAATGGTGATTAAATCAAGAATTAGAACTGTACAAGATCTTCCTAGCTTTGATGAAGCCAAAAAAGGCTCTGTTACATTTAAATTAGATTTGAAATTAATAGTTCCAAGAAAAGAAGTTCTTTGCGCAAAATGTAATGGGCATTTAGGTCATATATTTGAAGACGGTCCAACAAAAACAAAGAAAAGATTTTGCATAAATAGTTTAGCATTGGGATTTAAGGAATAATTCAATAACATTTATAAAACAACATTTTCTTTTCTCTATTATGCAAGAATACATCACAGAATTAACTAAAACCATTATAAAAGATAAGCTAGATAAGTTAGCTATTGCTAAATTAAAATTAAAATTATGTGCTAAATATAAAATTAAAAGAGCACCTACGGATATTGAAGTAATGCTGCGTGCTGACGAGAAATTACTTCCAAAATTAAAGGTATTACAAACTAAACCTACAAGAACTATCTCTGGGGTTAGTGTTGTTGCAATCATGACAAAACCGCATAAATGTCCTCATGGGAAATGTATTTCATGCCCAGGGGGAATTGATTCTGTTTATGGTGATGTTCCTCAATCTTATACAGGCAATGAACCTGCAACTATGAGAGGAATAAGAAATAAGTATTCAGCTTATTTACAAGTTTTTAATAGACTAGAACAATACGCAGTGCTCGGACATAATTTTGAAAAAGTTGAACTGATTATTATGGGTGGAACTTTTCCCTCATTACCAAATAAGTATCAAGATAAATTTACTATGGAAGCATTTCAGGCAATGAATGATTTTAGTAAATTATTTTTTTCTAAAGGAAATTTTAATCTTAAGAAATTTAAAAAATTCTTTGAATTACCTTGCGATATTCAAAATGCTAAAAGGACTAAAAATATTCAAAGTAAAGTAATAGAAATTAAGAGATATGGAAAGTTAAATCAAAAAAACAAAAAATTAAGAAAAACAACATTGCTAAAAGAGCAACTGTATAATGAAAAATCTCAGGTTAGATGCGTTGCTTTAGCTGTCGAAACAAGACCTGACTATTGTAAAGAAAAGCATATTAAACAAATGTTAAAATTAGGATGCACTAGAGTAGAACTTGGAGTACAGTCTATTTACGACGATGTTTTAGATAAATTAGAGAGAGGCCATAGTGTAGAGGATTCTATTGAGGCAACTCAGCTTATGAAAAAAGCACTACTAAAAGTTGGTTATCATATTATGCCTGGGCTTATGGGAAGTAATTATGATATGGATGAGCAAATGTTTCAAGTTTTATTCTCCAGTTCAGATTTTAAACCAGACGCATTAAAGATTTATCCTTGCATGGTTATGCCTGGAACTAAATTATATAATATTTACAAAAAAGGAAAATTTAATCCTATTAATACTTTGCAAGCTTCTAATTTAATTGCAGATGTTAAAAAATATATTCCGACTTATTGTAGAATTATGAGAGTGCAAAGAGACATTCCAACAAAAGTTACTTTTGCTGGTGTAGATAAAACTAACTTAAGACAATACGTTATGAATATAATGAAAGAGAAAAAGTTAACGTGCAATTGTATAAGATGCAGAGAACCAAGAAAAAGAGAAGTTAATTGGAAAAATGTTAAAATGAATATTTTAGAATATGCTGCTTCTGAAGGAAAGGAATATTTTATTTCATATGATGATATGGAGAATGATATTTTATTAGGTTTTTTAAGATTAAGAATTGATGATAAAGAAGCAGGTGTAAGAGAATTACATATCTATGGACAAGCAACTTCTCTAGGTAAAAAAGGAGCAATACAACATAAAGGTCTTGGTAAAAAACTAATGAAAGAAGCAGAAAAAATTGCTAAGAAGAATAAATGTAAAAAAATAAAAGTAATATCTGGTATTGGTGTAAAAGAATATTATAAAAAATTAGGTTATAAAAAAGAAGATACGTATATGGTTAAAGTTTTTTAAATTGTTTTAGTACTTCTAATTCAAAATTATAATTCTCTTCATGTTCTTTTATTTTATAAATAGGATATTCTCCTCCTAATTCCGTTTGATAATAATTAGGATATAAAGTATTAATTAAATCTTCTAAAATTTCATGTTCAATGAAATTTACATCCATTTGAACTGTATCATCTGAGGAAAATTGGATACCCTTTTTATCTAAATAGAATACATTATCATTTTCTTCAGTAAACCCATTTTGCGCTAGAAGTAGTTTTGCATTAATAATATCTTGTGCTTCATATGAAATTTGCTTTCCATGATATTTTTTAATTAAATATACTGCCATATTAATAATAAATGATGATAACTTATAAGTCTAATTTTATTTCTTTGACATCTAGCTCGTATTCAAATTCAATATTTGCAAACCTATCATCATCTTCTGGACAAACTATTGTTAAAGCATAGCCTTTTTTATCTTTTCTTCCAGTCCTTCCTATTCTATGTACGTAGAATTCTCTTTTTGTAGGCACATCATAATTGATTATTATGTCGACATCTTTTATGTGAAGTCCTCTTGCTGCAATATCTGTGACAACTAAAATTTCTGTGCTACCTTCCTTGAATTGATTCAATCTTTCTTGCCTGTCTCTTTGTTCTAAATCACTATTCAAATATTTTGCTTTGTATCCATTATATGTTAAAGATTCAGATATAGTGTATGTTCTAGATTTTCTATTAACAAATATCATTGCTCTTTTGAACTTTTTATCTTTGAAAAAATCTAATAATAAATCATTCTTATTCTTTATTTCACAGAATATTTTTTCTTGAATAATATTTTCAGGGACAGCTTTTCCTATTTTTAATAGTTCAAAATCAACAATTTCTGTTGTTATGAATTTTTGTACTTTTTCTGATATTGTAGCTGATGATAATATCATTTGCACATCATTACTAGATCTTTCTTTAATATATGCACAATCTTTAGAAAAACCATTATCAAACATCTGATCGCTTTCGTCAAAAACGAGATATTTTACTTCTCCAACTTTAATATTTTTTTCATTGATATGTTGAATTAATCTTCCAGGAGTTCCAACCATGATCTGATTTTTCTTTCTAGTTGTTCTATGGTCTCCTCCAATATCTCTTCCGCCAAATAGCATGCCTACATTAATGCCTAAAGGTTCACAAATTTTAGTAAATTCTTTATTTACTTGTACACATAATTCTCTTGTTGGCACAACAACTAGTAATTGTATGCCTGTTTTTTTATTCATTTTTTTTAAGAAACCGATTAGGTAAGCTAATGTTTTTCCACTTCCTGTTCTTGAAGTAAATACAACATTTTTACCTTGCATAATCAATGGTACGATTTTATCTTGAACTTCAAACGTTTTTTTATATTTCAATTTAGACAATACAGTCACTATTTCATCCGTTAGTCCAAGATCTTTAAATTTGTTCATTTTTTTTGTTTTTAATAAAAAATAAAAAATTATTCTTTAAAAAGTTCTTCAAATTCTTTTTCTAAATCTTCTTCTTTGATTAAATCTTTCTTGATAAGAAGTTCAATTAAAGCATCAACTTTATTGTTTGCACTATGCGCTACTTCTTCAACAGGCATATCTTCACAACAAGTTTCTTCTTCTTTACCTTCTTCTTTACAACATTCACATTCTTCAGTCATATTAATTACCTCCATTATGTTATTTTTGCTGATTGCTTATAAATATATTCTTTATATACTGGTCCGTAAGTAAATTTATAACTGTTTTTACGGACTAGTATGTCCTTAGAAGCTATAGATTCAGGGACACCAAGAATTTATAATTTTTAAGTGTATCAACCGCAAAAGTTATAAATTTCATTTGCGGTTCAGTATATA
>CAYZMD010000014.1:0-18955 GCA_964479425.1 uncultured Methanosarcinales archaeon
TACAAGTGGAAATGAAAATAGCACATTCTTTTTTGTTACGGTGCAAGGAATAGATCCAGTTATCTTAATAACTCATCCAGTAGAATTTGCAGCATATACAGAAATTACAAATATAACATATATTATAAATATTACTTCTCCAGATTCTTGTTGGTATACTCCAAACAATGGAACTACTAATTCTTCTTCTGTTCCTGCAGGTACAAACTTTACAGGTTTAACTTTAAGTAATGGCACATATAATTTAATAGTTTATTGTAATGATACATCAGGCGATATTAGTAACTATAGTTTAAAATTTATAGTTGGAGATTATAGTTCTGCCGAAGAAATAAATAAAATATTAGCAAGCGATGGAGCAGCAGATGATTTTTTTGGTTATTCAGTTTCAATTTTTGGAGATTATGCAATTATAGGAGCATATCAAGATGATGATTCAGGTAGTTCTAGTGGTTCTGCTTATATTTTAAAAAAGAATTCAACAGGTCAATTTGAAGAAGTTAATAAAATTATAGCAAATGATGGAGCAGCAGATGATGATTTTGGATATTCAGTTTCAATTTCAGGAGACTATGCAATAGTTGGAGCACCTAATGGTAATAGTTTAACTGGTTCAGCTTATATTTTCAAAAAAAATTTAACTGGCCAATTTGAACAAATAAATAAAATAACTGCAAGCGATGGTTCATTCTGGGATTATTTTGGATATTCAGTTTCAATTTCTGGAAATTATGTAATTGTTGGAGCATATAATGACAATGGTTTATATAGTTATTCTGGCTCTGCATATATTTTTAAAAAGAATTCAACAGGTCAATTTGAAGAAGTTAATAAAATTACAGCAAGTGATGCAGGAGCAGGTGACTATTTTGGTTATTCAGTTTCAATTTCTAGCGATTATGCAATCATTGGAGCATATGGTGAAAGTGGTTCAGGTAGTTCTAGTGATTCTGCATATATTTTCAAGAAGAATTCAAGTGGACAATTTGAAGAAGTAAATAAAATATTAGCAAGCGATGTATCGTCTGAGGATTATTTTGGCAATTCAGTTTCAATTTCGGGCGATTATGCAATAGTTGGCGCATATCGTAATGCTGATTTAGGTTTATATACTGGTTCTGCATATATTTTTAAAAAGAATTCAACAGGTCAATTTGAACAAGTTGATAAATTGTTGGCAAGTAATGCAGCAGCAGGTAATTATTTTGGTTATTCAGTCTCAATTTCAGGAGACTATGCAATTATCGGTACACATGCTACAGCAGGATCAACTTACATTTTTAAAAAGAACTCAACTGGCCAATTTGGACAAATAAGTAAAATTATAGCGAGTGATGGAATAGCAGGTGATTATTTTGGTCGTTCAGTCTCAATTTCAGGAGATTTTGCGATAGTTGGGACATATGGTGATGATGATTTAGGTAGTGATAGTGGTTCAGCTTATATTTTTCAATTAGAATTGCAAGAAACGGATACAACCTCTCCAACGTGGGACGAGATTATTGAAAATCAGACAGTTGAATATAATATGGCATTCTCTTACGATGTCAATGCCTCAGATAATGTTGCTGTTGATACTTATTTTATTAATGACACAACTAATTTTCAAATTAACGCATCAGGTTATTTGACAAACATTACATCATTATCAGGATTATATTGGTTAAATATTTCAGTTAACGACACTTTAGGAAACATAAACTCATCAATCATTACAATTACTGTTGTAGATACAACTATTCCTTTGTGGACTGAGCTTTTACAAAACCAAACAATAAATTACAATGAATCATTAAACTATGATTTGAACGCAACTGATAATTTTGCCGTCGATACATATTTTATTAACGATACAACAAACTTTCAAATTAATTCAACAGGATTTTTAACAAACACTACATCATTATCAGGACTATATTGGCTAAATATTTCCGTGAATGATACTTCAGATAATATTAACTCTACTATAATATACATTAATGTAACACCTATGTCTAATGTTGCGCCAATTTATAACACAAGCAATTTAATCGCAAATCAATCTTGGAATCAAGATACAACTAATACAAATATTAATTTAGATAATAATTTTTATGATTCTAACGGTGATGATTTAAATTATTCAGTAACAAGCACAAGTTCAATTACAATAGCAATAAACAATAATACTGGCGTTGTTACTTTAACACCTACATCTGGATGGTACGGAACAGAATATGTTAATTTTACTGCTTATGATCCTTTAGGATTAACTAATATTTCAAATCAAATAACTTTAACTGTAAACCAAGTTGTTGCAGTAATTCCTCCAAGCAGTGGCGGTGGCGGTGGATCTTATACTCCATCCGTTGTCCCTGTAACAATTGAAGAAGAAAAAGAAGAAGAAATAGAAACCTGTGAAGGCTATGCTCCTGATTCATATTGTGTAGATGATAAACAAATGATTTATGGATGTGAAGGCATAGCTTGGGTACCATTCCCTAAATCATGTTCTGGCGAAACTGAATGTAAAGATAAAAAAATAACAACACCTACTTGTAAAAATGGCAAATGCGATTTTGATTATAAAGAAGTAGAGTGTTGTACTAGTTTAGAATGTGATGATGGTGATGAAGAAAGTTATGATTTCTGTGGAGATAATATTTGTTTTCATCAAACAAAATGTATTACTTGTGAAAATAGTAAGTGTAAGATAGATTCCTTAGAAGCAGAAATAACATATGATGAAGGTCAAATAACTTTTTCAGGATTTAAATATTTATATCCTGACGGTTCAGAAGATAATCTTTTATTTGATTCTTTTTCAAAATCCCAATCTAAAATTACAAATAATGCAATTGTTGATATGTTCGATAAAGGCGAGAATCCTGGCACAGATTATTCTGTACGAATTAAGGATAAGGTTATTCCTATTGACTTTTCATTAATAAGTTTTTCAGATTTGCCGTTTAATATTATTTATGATAAGGGACAACAGGTTTTTTTTCCTGATAATGTTATTAAAGCAAGCACAAAAGATACAATCACTGCATTCTTAGCTTTTGATGCATCTGCTGAGTCAATTGAAGTTTTAGATCCTGCTGGAAATGTTGTTGCAACAGCTGATTTGACAAGTTTAGAAAGAAAAAAAGGTAGTTTGAATTTTGGTGATTATTTAGAAAATGATAGAATTTTATCAGTACCTATCATTTTGGAAGACAGTGGTAGTCTAAAAAAATTAGATATACTTTTGGAATTTGATTTTGATTCTTTGGAATTGCACGAAGTAAAATCATCTGAAAAATATACTTATTCTTTAGACAAAAACATTATTAATATTTCAATGAATTTGGTTGCAGAAAATAAAGAAATTATTGAATTAAGGTTTGGTGTTAAAGATTCTTATTCACCTATTTTATTCAAATCTGCATCTGCTATTAATCTTAATGATGAACTTGTTGAGATAGAATTAAAAAATCCAAAGACTAGTATTCAACTAAAAATACTGTGGGGAATTATGGCATTATTTTCTTTACTGATTGTATTAACAAAAATACTTCCATCGCTTAATTTTTTTATATCTTACTTTGTTTTTACTTTAGTTTTTAGTTTATTTGTATTAATGATATTTCAACCTGCAATAACTGGTTATGCTGTTGCTCCTTTAGATGATAATGAAAAAAGTGTTTCTGAAACAGTTCTTTCAGAAATTCGTAGTAAAATAGATTCGAAATCTACTCATGAATTTGTTGATAAATTATTAAAATATGTAGATTCTGAATTTGATAAAATACCAAAACAAAGTCATACTATAATTGACGTATATAATAAAGGGCAAATTATAGAATATATAGAATATTCTAAGAGTTCTTTATTAGAAAAATATGATAAATTTGTTGATGCAGAAGACATTAAGTGTCTTGATAAAACAGTAGTTCCATCAGGTTGTTCTGGATGTGATTGTTCAGGGTGTACTGGTAATAGCCCTTATTGTACTTTACAAAACGTGGCAGAAGTTAATGTTAAGGAAGGTAAATTTTTGAATATTGTATTTGTAGGAAGGAAAATAAAATCTTCGGAATTAAAGAAAAAGGCTTTGGAAGCAATGAAAGTTTTTAAGGCAACAAGTCCATTCTCAGAGATAGGAGATAAAATTCATTTTTATTATGTTAATATTGCACCAGAAGAATGGTCAGACAAATTATGGTTTGAATATCTTAAAATAAGAGATGATGAAATAGTTAAGGCAAAAAAAATATCAGGAGTATTAGACCTTTATGAACCTCAATTTATTATTATAGACGATGGAGCTAGCTTTGTTTCAGGAGCAGATATGGGTGGAGGAGCATCTGTCTCGGTTAAATCAACAAAAGGTCATCTTGGACAAACAGTTTTACACGAGTTTGGTCATTCGTATGGATATCTAAGAGATGAATATGTTTATAGTGGTATTGATAATGCAAATAAAGGAATGCTAAGTGAAGAAGTAAATAATGAAGGGATTAAGTCTGAGGGTGTGCTTTCTGAAGAAGTTGATGATTTTGTTGAGATAAAATTTTCAACAACGGGTGCTAAGTCGTATCAAATTACTGGAACACAAGTTTTAATTGATTTAAAAAAAGAATACGCTGAGTCCTCAACTAATCCTAAAGGATTTAAAACAGAGTTTAAAAGCTACGAGGACGCAGTTTCGGATATCTTACTTTCTGTACGTATACCAAAATATCCGGGAGTAAAAGAAGTAAGGGTAGATGATAAAAAAGACAAGCCTAAAGATTACGCTAGAGCAGAGGCTCTTGGTATGCTTGAGTTCATGACCCTGAATATAAACATTCGCGTATATAAAGAAAAAAAAGACATATTTGTTGAATTTACTGTGCCGTTTTACACGCTGAAAACTTCATACTCTTATCCAATGAAAACATTTACATGGACTGAGAGTAAAAAGAAAAATAGAATAAAAATTAAGCCAATTATCTTAGATGCAGTAATCGATGCTATAAAGAAAATAGAGGAATTAAACTAAATAATCATTCCAATCTTTTTTCTAGTTCACGAATCTTAGAATAAATTTCTCGTGTTTTTCTAGATATTGATACCCATGCTGGCATCCACTCTTTACTAAAAGTGTCAGGATCTTCCAAAAATCCTTTGCAATTATTATAAACTTGTCTTTGAAGTTTCAAATTAAGTCGCATATATTTCCTTTCTGTTGGTTTAAGTTCACAAGCTTTATCTGATAATTCTTTACATTCATCACTAATTCCTTTTTTATACATTGTTTTAGCCTTCACATAAAACAATTCAGCCTCAATCCCACCATGAAACGTATCATAACTTTCATTAAACTCAGAAGCAGCTCTGCTTAACTTTTCTGCTAATTTTAATGGTAATATTTCATTAGTTTCTTGATACACAGAAAAATGCTCTTTTGCTTTTAGATAAAAATCTACAGCACCACTATGCCAAGAATATTTAATAAAATGTGCATTATCTTTTTTTAGTCTTCCAACTTCAATTTGTTTTTCATTTTCATTTAAAATTTCGTAAAAACTTCCTTCCTCAATTTTTCCATAAACTTTTATGCTTTGACCTTCTACATTAAACCCTTTTAATGCATTTTTAGTGTAAAATTCATTCTCTTCAATCCCACGTTTTTTTAATGCCAGAATTAATTTATTATATACTCTACTTCCAAGACCTCCATTAATAGCCTGTTCTAAATTAGAATCATAATCTTCTGCTTTAACCTGTCTAACGATTGCTGGTGGTTTTTGGTATATTGCTGGTTGCATATTAGATATATTGTGACTTCTACTATATAAATCTTTCGCTTTTAACTACCAAAAGGGAGTGACAAAATCAATTAACTTCCTGAGATAAATAATCTTACAAGCACTGGACACACTGGACAAGTGCGCGTAAGGTATATAAGTAAGTTTGACTGGTATATTTTTGTGATGATGTAAAATGGTTGATAAAAATAATGCTCTTATTGTATTTCAAGGTAAAGATGTAAGAAGGACTTGGCATAATGAAGAATGGTTCTTTTCAGTTATAGATGTAGTTCAAGTCTTAACAGATAGTAATAATCCTAGAAATTATTGGTCTATGCTTAAAAAAAGAGAAGAAGATATAGGGATTGAACTGTCCACAAATTGTGTACAGTTGAAATTAGAATCATCAGATGGAAAAATGAGGTTTACAGATTGTGCTAATACAAAATCTCTTTTTAGAATAATTCAATCTATTCCATCTAAGAAAGCTGAACCATTTAAGCTTTGGCTTGCTAAAGTAGGACATGAAAGAATACAAGAAATAGAAAATTCTGAACTAGGGCAAGATAGGGTTAAAGAATATTACGAACTCAAGGGTTATCCAAAAGAATGGGTTGATAAAAGACTAAGAGGAATTACAGTAAGACAAGAATTAACAGGTGAATGGAAAAATAGAGATATTCAATCAAAAAAAGAATTTGCAATTTTAACAAATGAAACACTAAAAAATCCTTTGGATTTTTGGTGTGCCAAAAATTGCTATGCAATTTTTTAGCATTAGCAAGGCAACTTTTGGTAAAACAATTGGTGAATACAAAGAATTCAAACAACTCCAAAAAAAGAATCAAAATTTGAGAGATCACATGAATGACCTTGAACTTATTTTTACGATGCTTGGAGAGAAAACAACTACTGAAATTACAAAAGAACGAAATTCTCAAGGATTTGATGAATGTAAAGAATCTGCAAAAGAAGGTGGAGAAGCTACGAAAGAGGCACGAGAAAGTATTGAAAAAAGAATAGGAAAATCAATTATTTCTAAAGAAAATTTTTTACCAAAACAAAAAGATAAGAAGAAATTAAAGAAGTAACAACACAATTCCAGCAACTATTGGCACAGCTATATTATCATTAATTGGCATACCTTTTACTTCATCAATACTTTCAACAATCATTGCAATAGTTGATGCAATCAATGCTCTATACCAAACCACAAAAAACATAGCACCGAAAAACCCCGCAAATATTCCTGCAATCAATCCTTCAAAATATCTAGTATTATGAAACGGATGTTTGTACCTTCCAAAGTGTCCTATTAATGGTCCAATAGAATCACCCAGCGCAGTGATCATTATTGCAGCTAATGCAATATCTTTTGGAAATAATACAATAGCCAGTAAATATCCAACGAGGCTATAAATTGCACCTTTACCTGGAAAATCTTTTCTATCTTTATCTCGATCAAAATTTTTCAAAGCCATCCAAACAATTGGAATTTTATATTTTCTACTCATTACAGATAAAAATAATGCAAAGCATAAAAACAAAAATAAGAAATATTCATTAATCAAATCATAAGAAACTAATGCAGCCATTAAGAGCCCAGCACCCATATGAAACAATTGTCTTTTAATTTCTAATTTACTTATCATTTGAACCACTTATATTTTTTTTCAAGATTATAAAATATATCTCCTAATAAATAACCTAACAATGCTCCAGCAATAACATCACTAAAAAAATGTACATTAAAATAAATTCTACTAAGACCCACAACAATTGCAAATGTTATCCAAAATATTTTTATTTTTTTAAATTCTTTATCTAAAATAGGTAGAGCTGCAAATACTAATGCAGTATGCGATGAAGGAAATGAATATTTTGTAAATGACATGTCTAGAATCCCTACCATATCAGGTCTTTGTCTAGCAATTAACATTTTTAATAAAACAGAAAACACAATAGAACAAAGAGCACTCATCATCAGAGGAACAACCCACCTTTGTTTTCCTTCTTCGTATAAAAAAACAATAGAAACTACTACAAAAAGAATAAAGATAGTAACAAAATTAAAAATACTACTTAATAAATAATCTAAAATTGGATGCGTTGGAAATTTAACATAGCTATCTAAAAAAAAACTAAAAACCAAAAGTACAATTCCAATTAAATAATATTTTATTTTCATTTTATGCCTTCAAAAATAATTTTGTAATTAAGCCATTTCCAAATATGCTAACTAATAATACAATACTTCCTGCAATTAGGACTCCTAAAACTGCTGCTTTATAGAATTCTTTTTTCTCAAAACCCAGTAAATAAGCGCCTAATGCTCCTGAATAAACTCCACTTCCAGGTAAAGGAACTCCAATGAATAATGCTAATCCAAGTGTCCCATATTTTTCTACATACGGATGTACTTTTTTTTGCGTTTTAATTACTATTTTCTTATATATTTTTTCAATCCACTTAATCTCTAAAAATAAATGCATAACATTATTTACAAAAAACCAAAGTAAAGGTGCTAGTAAAATATTTACGATTACTGCAATAAGAAATACTATTGCCCAATATTCAACTCCTAAAGTAATAATCCCATAGGGAATGCTTGCTCTTAATTCTAGAAAAGGAGCGAATGTCAAAAGAATAATCCATAGTATTTCATTGATCATATATGGTTGTTTTAATCTCTCATATAAAAACTTTTAGAATTTTAGTTTCTCATTACAGAAATGACAGTATGCAGCAGTCATGCCGGCTTCAATTAAATGCAGTACTTCATTTCCACAAGCTTTGCATTTGAATTTGTTATAAACAACGACTTCTGCCATATATAAAGAAAGGTATATGTTGTATATAAATAAGTGTAATCACTTACGAGATAGTTTTTTCCATGAGAGAAGTTTATTTTTTGCGCCCATGTGTGTAATTACACTTTCAGCATTTTTTTGTGCAATTTTTACAGCTTCTTTTGGATTTTTACCTTTAATTAATGCTCCAACAAATGTAGAAGCAAATGCGTCGCCTGCTCCAGTAGTCTCAATAATTTTTATTTTTCTTTGCCCACTGTGATAATAATTTTCTCCGTCAAAAACCCATGCACCTTTATGTGCATTTGTTACAACAACTAATTCTGGCCCTTTCTCGTATAATTTTTTTGCAAGTTCTTTACAATTTTTTCCCTTGACAATCATGCTTGCTTCTTCTTTGTTTAATACAAGACATGTTGTGCATTCTATTATTTTTTTTAGAAACTTAAATCCTTTTTTTGCTAGATAAGAACTTGGATTAAAAGCAAGTTTAATATTATTTCTTTTTGCAAATAAAGCAACTTTTTCTGATTCTTTAAAACTTTGTTTCGTAAATGCAGTTAAATAAATCCATTTTGTTTTTTTTAGTTTTCTTTTATTTAATTGGCTAAATTTAAATTCTTCATTTAATCCTTTGTAGGCAAATATTGTTCTATCAGTTTTTTGTGCGTCCATAATCACACTATATCCTGCCTTGCCTTTTTTACTTATTATAGTCATAGAAGTATCTATTTTTTCGCTTTTTAATTGCCTTAGAATAAAATTACTATTATCACAACATCCAACCTTTCCAGCAAATGCTGTTTTTAATCCTAGTCTAGAAAAACATACTGCTGTATTTGTTCCTCCTCCTCCAGTATTCATATCTAAATTTTTAATAAGAAGTTTCTCGCCAATTGGGAAATTATATTTTCCTTTTTTAACAAATTTTTTATCAGTATGAATAAAAACATCTAGCGTTGCAGACCCAATACAAATAACATCATACCTCATTTTATATATTTATTTTCTTTTGTTTATTTAAACTTTATGACAAAAAATATAAACTATAAGCAATTAATAATAAAAAAAGGTGATATCATGAAGATTAAATATATTTTTGCTATATTATTAGTATTATTGATATTATTAATTATTGCTGGTTGTGGATGTGATGATGATAAAGAATCAACTAAAGATGACCTTGATGATAAAAACGATTCTATCGAAGGAATTTTAGCATCAGCATTAAAAGCAGGCACTGGTGATTTAATCTATGAAGGAGGAGATCCATCAAAAAAATGTGCAGAACAAGGTAATGCCTGTACAGACAATTCGATTTGTGAAGGTGGTGTCTATGTTAAATCAAGCGATTCAAATACTTGTTGTCAAACATTTTGCTTAAAAAGATTTATAGCAAAAAATATTGTTCTTGGTGATAGTAAGGAAACAGTCTCTTTAGAAAACATGAGAGATGGTGGATGGGTTGTATGGCCTGGTCCTCAAATTGACGGTTTGGAAGAAGAAGTAGGTTCTCTTGAATATATTCACGCAACATTAGTTGATACAAGAGTTGAATTTAAGCATGAAAGTAAATTTTATAGTTGTAATATTATATTAAACGAAGATGGAACTTTTGTTGTTTCAAGTAATAGTTGTGACGAGAATATTAAGCCAAGGTAAAATTTATATACTCTAATATTTATTTTTTATGTACTAATGAAAAAAAGAGGGCAAATTACAGTTTTTATAATTTTAGGTTTACTTATTGTACTTAGCGTCAGCATTTATACATATGTTATGCATGGCAATGCAAAAACTGCTTTAGATAGTAATGTTGAAAGTGTTAGATTCAGTGCACAAATACAACCCATTCGTTATTTTGTAAGTAGTTGTTTAGAACTTGTTACAATTGATGCTATTAAAAAATTGGGCAAGGGTGGAGGATTCATTAAACCTCAATATAATTCTTTAGGTAATCCTTGGGTTACAGAAGGAGCATATTTTACTTTTCTTTATCAAAGAAAGAGCTATCGAGAGACATCTTCTTCTAATCCAGATGTGGATTTGATTGGAGATGGAACGTTTCCTAATGTTGTTAGTGGTCCTAATAATTGGGATTATCAATTGACTGAATATATAACAGAAGATGATTCAAGAAGAATAAGGGAATGTTTGGATGAATTTGTTTTTTTTAAAAACAGAGGATTTGAAATTGAGACAGAAGAAATTTCTATTGATTTGAAGATTAATGACGACACTGTTGTTACTGATATGAAATATCCTATTGATATAAAGCTTAGTGGTCAGGAAGCAGAAATTAGTGAATTTAGTTTTGTTTATCCTGTAAAATTATTTGAGATAAGAAGGTTAGCTGTTGAAGCTATTGAAGGAGTAGTTGAATGTGAGAATGTAATGTATGAGGAATTTAAAACATTAATAGAACATTGTGGAAAAGGAGAAACAGATGACGATCGTATACATGAAGCTTGTAAAACAGATGAAAGTATTGGAAGAGTAATGGGCACTCTTGGAACTTCAATAACTGGTTATGCAAATGATGCAATAAATAATATTGCTAGTGGTCTTCCAGGAATGGATCCTGATGATTTTGAACTTCTCCAAGATGTTTATGAATCTCTTTATAATGCTGCTTGTTTTAATTCTAGTGGAAACTTAGTTCCGACTAATTCATATACTACTCCTGATGCTCCTACTGATATTAAAAGTTGTTCAGCTCATGAGGTTTTAGATAGTTATATTCCTACTGGTGGAGATTATGAATATGATTCAATTTTTGATTCCGGAACTTTAGAATATTATACTTATGGCTACAACAATAGTAACTGGACTATGTATGCTAAGTTTTGTAAAAAATTTTGTAGTCTTTTAGGTTGTAAAACAATGTGCAAAATAAAAAGAGAAGATACTTCCTCAGAATATACTTTTTTACATATTCTTGTTGATAGGGCAAGAAAAACAGAACCGTTCTCATTTTTATTTGCCACAAGACGAAATTATGATGTAGTTTTAGATGATCTCCCAAGAGAAGAAGTTAATTGTTAATTAATCACAACTTTTATATATTCATTATTTTATATTAATTAATAAAATGGTAAATAATAAAATAGAACTTAAGGATATTTTAACTTATGTAGCTTTAATTTTATATATAATTTCAGCTTTATTAACATGGGTATGGGCTACCCCTCCATTAAACAAATATGTTGGTGGAACTGCAATCTTATTGACAATAATAACATACGTAATGCACTGGGTTAAAAAATGAACTGGGACCCTATAGAAATGATGTTTTTATTTCTTCATCCTTCAGACGATATGTTTAAGATTTTTAAATCTAATAAGCTTATTAGAAGTAAGAAGGGGGAATCAGAAGGATTTTTTGGAAATATGAGTAGTTTTGGAAAGATTGTAGGTATTGCTGGTTTAATTACTTCTGTTCTTTCTATTATGGGGCAATGTGAAGCAATGAACGAAGACAAAGGAAAAGCAGAAGTTCCAGAAGTTCCTGATGAAATGGATAAAGCAATTGCTTCATGTCCTGGAAATTTATGCGATATGTTTGGTTGTGGTGACGATGCAGTAAGAATAATGGAATTTGCCGAATCAGGTGAAGGTATAACATGCTGTCAAGGAAGTTGTTCACAATCAGAATTAAGTTCATCTAAGTCAAGTTCATCTGAGTTGTCTGGATTTGGTAAACCTTTAGTTTATGTTGGTGGAGATGAATTTAAAACATGTACTGAACAAGGAACTGTATGTACTATGGATCAAATTTGTTCTGGTGAACAGTGGATTAAATCTAGTGATGTATCTAGGTGTTGTAAAGCTCAATGTGCTGAAAGAATTTTTTCGGGTAAAATTTCTTTAGAAGGTATTCAGGGCGGATTAATTAATATCGAGAAACGAGAAGGAACAGAAGGTTATATTGTATGGTGGGGATTAAAAGGTGAAGTTGCTGCAGGTATTGATGAAGCAGTTGGTTATCCTGTTGTTGGTCTACCTTACGCATCAAGTTGTTCAAGTAGCGAATGTAGTTTTTCAGCAAAAGATGATAGCGGAGCAGATGCACAATACACTATATTAATTACTTTAGATGATAATGGAATTCCTCAAGTAGGAGCATCTTCTTAAGCAATAAGTTTTTATATTCTTTTTTATTTTTATTTAATAGGTTTATGTTAGTTTTATCTCTTAAAATATTAAAAAAAAATTAGTTTTAATCATAATAATAAAAAAAAGAAAAATAAAATTTATCTTTCAGCAAGTTCGTAGATTGTTTTAAACGCTACTACTAATACTGCAGGTGCAACGAAAATAGTAATATTTCCTAAAATAGCATTTAGATATATTCCTAAATCTCCACTAATTGTACTTATGGCAGGTAATGCGCCAGCTACCATTAAAGCGATTGCAGCAATCAAAAACTCATCTGTTTCTTTAGCCGTAATGTTCATAAACCCTACAATAATTCCTAGTACCACTAAAATTATTGCTGTTGTGTCTACTGGTATAACATTTTGCATTAATGCTGCTAAAAACGCTATAAGAACTCCTGCTAAGAAAGCATAATGACCTATTTTTTTATCCATGTAATCCTCCTCCTTTTTGTTGATTCTTGTTATTTGGTAAAAAGAATATTTAAAACTTAGTTACTATTTTAGAATTAAAACCAATTTAAATGGAGTCAAGTACAGAGTGTGCTGATAAAGAATTTTGATATTTCAGTATCTTTTCCCAGTGCTTATTGAATTTTGTTTCAAAAATGGTTTTAAAATACTCTATTTCCTTATTGCTAACTCTTGCAAATTGATCCGCCAAAACAAGTCCATAAGGATATCCTTTGAATGCACTATCTCTGCTATTGAATAATAAATTTCCTAATACAATATTTAAATTTCCTTTATGTAATTCAAACCTAAACACATAATTGCCTGATAATTTCACGCCGTATATATTTGCTTTATGAAAGCTAGCATTTATTGTGGCAATTGGATATAACCATTTTTCTGAATTATTCAAATTGTTAAGTAGTCCTAGCAGATTATTACCTTTCTCTGTAAATAGTGTTGAAGTTTTAGCCAGAGCACTCATTATAGTATTATTATTATCAGCAGTCTCATATATCTGTTTTAATAATTCTTCTTCTCCTGTATAACAAGTTTCAAGTGTGCCATCTTTTACAATAATATCTGCATCCATAACATCTAAACAAATTTTATGTTCTGCAAACTTTCTTACAACTTGAGGTATGATGCTTATGCTTGCTCGAAACTTTCCGTTTTTTATGGAACTATCCATTGAGTTAATAGAAAAATCTTCAATTAATCTTTCGCCTTTCACTGGAAATATTTTTGCATCATAATAAATATCATCTTCTTCTTGCTTTGCTAAAACAAGACAATAGAATTCGTAAATCTTTTTTGATATTGTTTCTTTTTTTTGCATAGTTATTGCAGCGACTCGAATAAATTGCAAACAAAAGTTAGCAGCTTTTAGAATTTCTCCATTTCCTCCATCTATGAACGCAATTTTAAGATTTTCAGTCTCATTTATTTCTTTAAACTCATTTTTATCAATAGCACTAACTTCATATTTTGGATTTGTAAATTTAGGTTTATCTGAAGATTGTTCTTTGTATTCTATATCTTCGACTATATTCTTGATAATTTCGTTTATCATTAAAAAGAAAATTTATTATTCTGTTTATAATTATTGTTATGCTACAAAATACATCAAAACAAAACTTTTTTAAATAACTTGCCAAAAGAAGTATCTTATGGAGTTAATCATCACAGAAAAACCAAAAGCAGCAGAAAAAATTGCAAATGCATTAGCTGACGGAAAGGCAATAAAAGAAAATATTGCCGGTGTAGCTTATTATAAAGTAACGCATGGCAATAAAGATTTACTTGTTGGTTCTGCAGTTGGTCATTTATTCGGATTAAAACAAAAAGAGCAAGGCTGGGGTATTCCTGTTTTTGATATTGAATGGCGTCCTAGTTCAGAAGTAAATAAAAATTCAGCTTTTTCTAAAAAATACGTAACTGCACTAAAAAAATTAACAAAACAATGTGATGAATTTACTGTCGCTACTGATTATGATATTGAAGGAGAAGTTATTGGATTAAATATTGTAAAATATATTTGTAAACAAAAAGATGCTAATCGAATGAAATTCTCAACTTTGACCAAGCCCGATATAGTTAAGGCTTATGAAAATAAATCAAAAACTTTAGATTGGGGGCAGGCAAAAGCTGGCGAAACAAGACATAAATTAGATTGGTATTATGGAATTAATACATCTCGAGCTTTAACTAATGCAATTAGAAGTACTGGTATGTATAAGATTATGTCAACAGGAAGAGTTCAAGGACCTGCATTAAAACTTGTTGTTGATAAGGAAAAATTAATTAAAGCATTTATTCCTGTTCCATATTGGCAAATTGAGCTTAATGGATTAATACAAGAAAAACCACTAGATGCATGGCATAAAGCTGATAAATTTAAAGAAAAGAAAATTGCACAGATAGCGTATGATAATTGTAGTAAAGAAAAAAAGGCAACTGTTTCTGGTCTTAGAACAAATAAATCTCAATCACAGCCACCATTTCCTTTTGACTTAACTTCTTTGCAGATTGAAGCTCATAAATGTTTGGGAATAAGTCCTAAGCAGACTTTATCAATTGCTCAAGAGCTTTATACAGGAGGATTTATTTCCTATCCTAGAACTAGCAGTCAGCAATTACCTAAGGAAATAGGTTATAAGAAAATTATGCTTGAATTAAATAAAAATGCTAATTATGTAAAAGAAACTAAATTTTTATTGGCAAAGAAAGAATTAAAACCAAATAATGGTAAGAAGGTAGATGCTGCCCATCCTGCTATTTATCCAACAGGAATAAAACCTAAAACAGATGAACCTAGAGAATTAAAATTATATGATCTTATTACAAGAAGATTTTTAGCAACGTTTGGTGACCCTGCAACTAGGGAAACAATGACTATTGAATTAGATTGTAATAAAGAAACTTTTGTTGCTAAAGGAACAAGAACAACAATCCCAGGTTGGCATGATTTATATGGAAGATTTGTTATGTTAAAGAATGAGGAATTGCCTAAAGTAGAAAAGGGTGATGAAGTTATGGTCAATAAAATAACTTTACATAGTAAAGAAACAAATCCGCCTAAAAGATTTACTGAAGCAAGTATTATAAAAGAATTAGAAAAAAGAAATTTAGGAACAAAAGCTACAAGAGCGTCTATTGTTGATACTTTATTTAATAGAGATTATATTTCTGGTAAGCCGATTGCAGCAACTGAACTTGGTATACAAACTTTAAACACTTTAGAAAAACATAATCCAAAAATTGTTGATGAGTCCATGACTCGAAGCTTTGAAGAACAAATGGATAAAATTAGGGAAGGAAAAACTGAACCAGAAGATGTTTTGGCAAACGCTCAAAAAACAGTTAAAGATATTATTGATGTTTTTCAAAAACATAAACAAGAAGTTGGTAAAGAATTAAAACAAGCAGAATTTAAAACCCTAATGAAGGAAAGTTATATGGGTAAATGTACAAAATGTAAGGATGGCGATTTGCATTTAAGAACAGGTAAATTTGGAAATTTTATAGCTTGTAGTAAGTATCCAGATTGTAAAACAACATTTTCTATGCCAAATAAAGGCAAATTCAAGTATGCTGAAAAAGTATGTGAGCATTGTCAGCATCCTATTGTAAAACTTCTTGCAGGAAAAAGGTCAAGAGAACTTTGTATAAATCGTGATTGTCCAGGCAAAAAATTAGAGGAGACAGAAATCTCTAAGGAAGCTAAGGAAATTGGAGAAGGAAAGATTGAAAAAAAATGTCCCAAATGCAAAGAAGGTAATTTAATATTAAGGTCAAGTCTTTATGGTAAATTTTTAGGTTGTAGCAAATATCCTAAATGTAGATATACTGAAAAGATACAAAATACTCCTCCAAAAGATAATGTTTCTGATAAGGATAAAGATTCTAACAAGAAATCTTCCAAAAAATGAAAGCATATAGATTAAATTTTAGTCCTTTAGTCTTTTGGATTCTTTTGGCTGTATTTATTTCTATATTCGGTTTTTTTTCTTTAGTTAAATTTGTGTTTTGGTTTTTTATTACAATAGTATTCATACTGCCTTTAATTATTTATTTATTGGCGAGATTTTTTAAGTGGAGAATTATGGGTAATTTAAAATCAAATTATAAAACAAAAACAGAAAGAAAACATAAAACAATTGATACCGATGTTATTGACGTGAAAGCTACTAAAGTAAAGTGAATTATCGACGTGACCTTATAACTTTTTTTATTAAGTAATTACTGTGTTTCTTTCATCTTATATATTAAAACTTTTTTGAGAACAGTATTTGTGATTGCAAATTTATTCTTATGTGCGGAAATTGAAGTATTCGCCATAGTTATTCCAGTCAAAAAAGGTAGATAAGAAACATATTCCATTTCAAAATGAGAAGGTTGGATACTAGCATTTATTGGAACTAATTCAGAGTCTTTTACATCATATTTCGGTCTAAAAATACAAAGCATTGCAGGATCAACATCTTTTAAATTGGCTTGAGCTACCATAAAATTATCTCCTATTGAAAATTTTGTGATTGGCCTTACAGAATCAGTTATTGTAATTTTTCGAACATATTTATCTAACATTTCTTCTATATTTTCTTGTCGATACAAACTAATTCCTGTATTATGGGGAAAATAAAGATTTCCTTTATGTACATCAAGTCTCAGAGTATGATCAGCATGCCATTCTCGGGAATATCCTAATGGAAATGAGCCTGTATAAATTTTTTTGAAATTGTGTCCAGATATATCCCCTTGGATAATGCTTCTGGTCGTTCCTTCTTCATTGGATGTACTAATTAATAGATTACCTTCTTTTAGAAGTATATCGTGATTGATTATTGCATTTTTTTTCGTTCCACTCATTGCTTTGATTAATGATTGACCAATTGGATCGGGAGTTTTCCACTTACGTTTTTCCCCTGTATATATTTCATATTCAAAAGGGATTTTTTCTGAAAGATTTTGGTCCTTTACATTAAATTTATAAATTTTTCTTGCATTCACAACAAACAATATATCTTCAGATATGGCGATACTCGGGAAAATTTGAAATGGCAAATCTATACGCATCTCATTTATGTTTGGTAATTTGTCAAAGAGACCTAAATCTAAATGATATTTTATTCCATTGTCAATATTATGTAAAATAGCTTCACTATCCAGAACATAGAGTTTACCTGTATCATCATATCTTAAACAAACTGGTTCGTTTTCAAAGGAAATAATTTGATCAAGAGTAAAAGGAGCTTCTTTTTTATTATTGTATTTCTTTATTTTTTCATTATTGTCCTCAAATCTTTGTCTGCCCTCATAAAACATATCTCTAATATGTATTGGTCTAGTATTAATAATTCCATCTAAATTTCGAGAAATATTAGACATTATTGCTGCAGTTTCAGGTCCTAACACTTCAATTTCAAAATCCCACATGTGATCTAGAAAAATGTCTTTAGTAATTCTTTTTTCTTTCATTATATTAAATAATTTATCTAAAGAAAAATCTTTTTTAGACGATTCATCGGTAAAAGCATATTTATCAAAACAAAACATATATGTTGATAATTTACATAGTTCTTTTACTGGTAAATTCTCAATTTTAGTCCATCCGTCCCATTTAAACACATTAGTACCAAATTCGTCCGTTAGATTTTTTATTTCGAAATGTTCTGAGAATACTTTAAAACTCTCTCTGTCAAAATACGAATATCCAGTATCAAAATTATATTCTTCCATGTTTTTTTTAGAAAGAGAGTTATTTTAAAGATTTATATGTTTAAGTATATTTATTAAAAAATTATTTTCTTAACTTTACCCTTAACATAATCTTCTTTAATAACTTTTTTTATTAAACTTTTAACATCAACATATTTTCTTTTCACGTTTGCCACAATAGAGAATCCTTCAAGCATTATATCATTATGCTTGTCAATAAAACTATCAATATTTTTCTGATCAGAATATACTTTAGGACCATACTGCTTTCTTAGCTTAGGTAATTTTTTAGGGTAAGTTAAGTACCAGATTGTTGCATTTTTATTTTCTTCATAATTAAATCCAAAATCATAAACTTTGAATTCATGTAATTCAATTTGTTTTTTTATTAGATTTGTAACTCTAAGTATTTTTGTCCCTACTACATCTCTTTTTCCTTTTAGTGGAATTGCTTCTAGAATTACACATTCAAAATCATTATCTTTAGCTTCTTTTTTAATATATTTAACATCAAATTTAGTTTTAATAAATAAATCTTTACTTGGACTTTCTAAAAACA
>CAYZMD010000015.1:0-18120 GCA_964479425.1 uncultured Methanosarcinales archaeon
ATTGAATCTAATAAAGGAACAATAGCTTTTGCCCCATCATCACTCAAGTGAATATCGCTTATTACCGATAATCTTTTTGTTCCCTCAATTATAGGCATCTGGGCAACTTTTGTATTATCTTTTAATAACAAATCGTACGTCGTAGATATTGCATCATTTGAATATGTATTTAAAACTTCATTGAATTGATCGACGCTTAAATCTGAACCTTCAATTTTTCCTTTTACAAAATCTTCAGAAAGATGTTGTCTCATAGCATCAGCAGCAACATCATTAGTTAATTTTTCTAATTCCTCGCCGGTAAAAGTAGTTGTCTCGCTTAATCCTTTTCTAACGTCATTTTTTATCGTGCTACCTGAACAATCAATAGCTCCAGCGACTATCTGAGATAATAATAATAATATTATCAATATTGGTGCTAATTTTTTCATAGAGCACCACCGCCACTAAATAGCTTTACCTTAATATAAGCAGAAACAGAAATACCTAATTTCTTTGCACTTTCCTCGACACGCTTCTTTTCCTCGTCAGAAAGATAAACGTGCACCATATTTTTATTTGTAGGCATGTTTAAAGTAATATTACTTTAATATTGATTTAGTATTACTATTTAAATATATCTAATATACTGGTCCATAATTAGAATTCATAACTATTTTTATGGACTAGTATATACCAACCGCAAAAATTATGAATTTCATTTGCGGTTCAGTATACTATTACTAGTAAATGGCAGAATCCAGTTAGTTTTATAAGTAAAAAACCCTTAGGAGATATATGGATATGCTACATCAAAGGATGGTAAAGGGGATTAAGGAAGAGTATAATAAACTGAATACTCCTGAAAAGATTCTAAGTACAGGGTTTCAAATATATCAAAATACAGGAAAAGATGTCTATCTAATAGGGATATTAGGAGACAATCCTCGTGAATTAATTAGCAGATTAGAAAGAGAAATAATACTAACTCAAACATATATGTCCGTAGAAGGCAAGGAAAATGCTAGTAATGTAAGAGATTTCAGAGATGATGATACAATAAAATCTCAACTAGATACGTACGTAGCAGTTGCAAAGGATATTGTTTATGATGATATAAATGGCATTCTTAGAAATAAGGAATCAATACAAGTTATGCATCTACATCTACTTTTGTCTGGAGCGGTACAAGATCTGCTTAATAATCTTAAGATAACTTATACTGCTTTTGTTCCGAGGAATGATAAATGAGCGCAATTCAAATCAGCGAACTGGAAGAATTAATAATTAGTACTACAGGTAGAAATATTATATCAAGCGATGGACAAATAATTAAAGCAGAAAATGTAAATAGCACTTTACTTGGATTTATGGACGGAAATAAATTAAAGGGATATGAGCTATTAGATAAATACCTAAAAGAAAATAATACAATATTAAAATTCGGAGATAATGTTTCAGAAAATTATGAGCATGATTGCGAAATTACTGCAATGGCACATAATAGAGGATTAATTACTGGTGATAGAAAGGGAAATATTACTTTTTGGAATTGTCACGTTTCTAGGAAAGTTTCAAATCATGCCATAACATACATTCTACCACATAAAGGAGATATTTATTGCGGCGATAAACTTGGTTCTACATGGGTTAAAAAGAAAGATAAAATTATATTTGAAAAAGTTTCTAGAGGAAGGAAGGCTGTCAAAAAATTATTAATAGATGGCAATAATCTATATATTCTAAATAGTCAATTACATGACGACAAAGGTACTGTTTATGATACTCATGTTAGAAATTTTACTGTCTTGGATGAGAATATTGTTATAGCTCAAGAACTTGGATTAATTAAACTAGATGGAAAAGATTTACCTGATTCTGAAAGTAAACCATATCGTTCAGGGTCTAGACATCGTAGTACTTCTTATTCACATTTAATTGCTTTAGGCATTGTAACATATAAAGGAGAAAAACATGTTTTCGGATGTTTTGAAAAAGATGGATTACAAGTTATTTGGAATCCAAAAACTCTAGAGAGTCATAATGTATTAGACTACTTTAGTAATGATAAAAAAACTAGATATTACAAAAATTGTCAAGTTATGCGCAAGCCTCAAGTTCTTCAATAGTGTTATCTAAGACGTCTTTTATTGCATTACGTTCTTCCTCAGTATAATCTTTATATTTTTCATTTGCAATAGCTTTAGAAGTTTTATCTACTATACTATACTTACCATCTTTTCCTTTTTTGACAGTTGCAGTTTTTACCCAAGAATCTCCCTTCTCAGTCCATCCATCATTAATTGCTTCTTGATTGCTATCATATCCATTTTTAGTATAAGGGACATTTCTTGTAACTTCTACTGTTAATTCATCACCTGGACTTTCAACATCTTTTACTGCCAAAACTTCAACTGCTGCATTACGTCCAAATAATTCTTTCCCAACACCAGCTACAACATCGTCTCCAAACTGAGTCGCTTTGTCTCTTTCTATTTTTAATTTATCTGCATTAACAATACTCAATGTTCCAGTAAGTGTTATTGGTTCAATACCATTAGCTCTTGCTTCTTCTAGCATGATATCATTTATTTCTTGCAAAGTTTTTCCTTTTATTTTACTCATGATATCCGTTTCTTTCATTAATTTTTGAATTTGTTCTTTATTTAAATATTCAATTCCCATAGCTTCTATACCTTTACGTATTTTATTTGCCAAATCTATATCTAAACCCTTTCCTTCTTTTTCAGCTTGTCCAACAATTCTTTTGAAGACATCAGCTATAGCTTTAATCCCTAAATTATCAGCAATTTCTCCAAGATTTAATAAACCTAAATCTTGATCTGGATTATTTGCTCTCCAATTAAGCATTTGTACTTGCATTGTAAAACTATTATAATTTGAAAATTTATCTGCATCAAAGGTTGCTATTGAACCATCATTTTCATCTATTCCTTCTTTTCTTTTTATTTCTTGTTCTTCTATAAGTGCTTCTAATGTTCTTTCATATCCTTCTCTAACTTGTGTATTCAAAGTTTGTGAAATTTTATCTTCTAAATATTCTATTTCAATTGAATAATCCGAATAACCTGGTTGGAAAATCGCAAATTCTTCACCACCACCTTTGCCAATAAGGATTCGTGTTGCTACTGATAGTTTCTTTTTATAAACTTCTGAAACATCGCTCATTATACTTAGTCCTGTTCTTGGATCAAGTCTACTTAATCTTTTTATTTTACTCATTACATTTTTTAAATTTGCTTCAGTTTCTGAGGGGCTAACTTCTTTTCCAAAATAATCCATTTCTAATTCTGTAACATCTTGTCCATCCTGCTTTCTAATATATATATCAAATAAAGATTCAAAATCTTTATTTAATTTAGTTAATGGATTATCTTCTTCTAAAATATAAATATCATAATCGCTTCCAGCTCTTCCTTCCAAAATAGCTTGTTTTACTAACGAGTCTAAAGACGACTCATAAATAGCTATATGTGATTTTGTTTTTTCTGTGGCTTTTGATACTTTGATAGCTAAACTTGATTTATAACGAGTAGAATATAATTGACTAAAGACATCTTGATCTTTTGAAAGAGTTTGAGTACTCATTCCAACATTGATTGCAAAGTTTCTTGAATATTTACCTTTAAATTCTCCTTCAGCAACATTTTGTGGGGTCTCTAAAATTTTTTCAGCTCTTGCTGCTATTCTTTCTGATATTCCTTTTAATTCTTTATTAATAATTTCCTCAATATTTTCTTGATTAACATCGCCTAATATTTTTGCTTCTAGACCTTTAGTCCCTGCAGTTGAAACAAAAATACGGCCTGGGAATTTCTTAGCAATTTTATCCATTTCTTCAATAGCAGCCTGCTTAATTGCGTCTCCAAATTCATGTCCTCCTAAATATTCATTAGTATATTTTAACATTCCAATAATCTCAGCCTTGGGATTATTATTTTCATCAAGCACTTCATTTCCATCTTCATCTTTAACAAGTACCTCGATATTACCTAAATCAAAAAAGACAGAAGTTTCTTTTATTGGTTCAGATGAGCTTTTTACTATATCAACAATATTTTCTCTTACATTTGAAAATCTAGGAACTTTTGAAAAAGGATCTATAGAAGCTACATCCACTCTTTTTCTCGTAAATTCTCCTTCCTTAGTAATTGATAAATCTTCATCTTCAACGATATCTTCTAAGTTTTTGGAAACTGTATCTGTTCTCTTAATAAAACCAGTATAATCTTTCTTAGAATCAACAGTAATTGGAAGACCACCACCAATTAATAATGCAACATCTTCTAATTCGACACCATATTCTATTAATAATTCTGCTCTTTCTGTAGGAGAATCTATTAACCTTCTCATCTGCTCCTCGGTTATTTCTCCATCTCTTACTAAATGTTGAGTATTTACATAAAATTGTTCTTGAGTAGATTTTTCAATAACTCCAAGAAGCTCTTCTAGTGGATCGGATGTTGAATCCCTTATTTCTGTCTGAGAGACTTCTTTTCCTTCTAATTCTGCTCGTAATTTTGTCATAAACTTAGCTACCATTGGACTATCTGATCTCTTAACAGCATCACTTAGTTTTGTATTTGTTTCTGAGTTTTCTTCTCTTACACTTATTGAGACAAGAGGGACGAAGTTTAAATTTTTCTTAACTTCTTCAGGTGAGTTTTCATAAACATAATTGTATAAATCATCCGAGCTTATTTTAGCTGCATCGACCAGGTTTTTTTCTATTCTACCTTCGGATATCCATTTTTTTAAATTTTCATTATCTTGCTCATCTGCAATCCCTAAGGATGATCTAGCAATAGCGTTTGCTATCTCTTCATCGTTTGTTATTGTGTGTGCAAGTTCATGATTATAAGTGAATTCTCTCATTAATGAATTAACTTTGTTTTGACGATCTACTTCTGATAAATCTGATGGCAAAGAATTTCTGAATTGACTTGTTTCAGATTCAAAAGCTTCGTAGCTTTTCTTAGTATCTACCAGAATGGTTCCTGTTCTTTGACCATTGTCATCTAAAATATGCAACCCATAAACTTCTCCATTTCTTTCTAGTGCTGCAGCTTGTACTCTTTTACCTTGGAAATCAACATAGACTATATTGTCTGTAGTTTCTGGAACAGTTACAATTTCAGTATTTCTTAAATTAGTAACTAAAGTGTTTGCTGCAGTTATTTGTTCTGGAGATAGTTCGCCATCTTGAAGATAATTGTTTAAGTCGTTGAACATTGTATTTCTGTCTTCAATTGATAATGGTATATAATCATGTAATGGAGTTGCGTCAGTTAATCCGTTTAATAATAAATAGTCTGCGCCTAAACTTAATGAAACTTTATTTAATTGATTGTAATCTAGCTCAGGAACGCTTGTTAACAAAACATCTCTAATTGCAGGAACACCTCTTACTGCAACATCGGCACTAATTGATATTTCTTGAATTGCTTCAGAAATTCTGTCTTCTATAGGTGCATATACACGAGCATACTCAGGTGCAAATTGTCTTTCAGGAATAGACTCTACTGCTTGTTTAACAAAATCAAATGATCTTTGTTCTACTGGTGTTTGCATAACTGTTACTGGTTTTGCTTCATCGCCACCCAAAGTGAATTTATTGTAGCTATCTTCGTTTCTGACTCCTTCAATTACTTTATAATAATCTGCATAGCTTTTAACATCTGATGTTTTTAATCCTTCTATTCCACCTTTTAATGAAAAATCTCTTACCTCTACACTGCTCATTTCTAGCAAAGATTTTTGTTGATTAGAATCTAATCCTTTGAAGAAATCTGAAAAATATTCTGGACTTTTTAATTGACCATCTTGAGCAAAATAGGAATCTACATCGCTTTTTAATTCTCCAAACTTACCATCTACTCCTTGTTTATATACATCTATAGCTTTCCCTGAAGCTAAAATATCTGATCTTAATAAATTTAAATTACTTTCAACGGAGCCCCTTAACTGCCCGAGAGGATCTCCATATTTTGTTTCTAATGACGATAAACCTTGTTTTTGTGCAGCAGCAAGATTATTAATTTTTTCATTTAAAATTCTAGCGGTTTCAAAATCGTTATTACGAATAGCTTTATTTCTAAATTCAGCATAAGTATCCTTTACTAACTGATCGACGATTGCACGGTCATTTTTGAATGTGCTATCCTTGGCATTAAATTGTTCGTTGGTAATATATTGTTTAACAACGTCTCTAATTAAGGAATCTTTATTGGCAGTTCCATCTGTATTTTTCCATTCAGACTTAAATTCGCCATCAGCGTCTAAATATTTTCCTTCGGCATCAATATAAATATGTTCGAGTATATCCTTTGAACCGTCCATCCTTTGTCCTCTAAATCCACCTTGTCCTACACTAGTTTCACTAGATAAAGAATCTGTTAACAAAACGAATTTACTATTTTGTGACTGCAAATCTAAAGCTTGAATTTGGTTTGTTACTACAAGCAATTTACTACCATCATTAACACTATCTCCATTCCATTTAGTAATATAATTTTTAAGATCGGCGTCTTTTAAGTCCAATGCTTCTTGCGTTCCTCCTGTTTTACTAATTTCCTGGACCGTCTTATACACGTCTCTCTCTCCTGCAATCTTGAACTCAATTTCCCCATTGTCTCGTATACGAGCTGGAGTATACTTGCCGCCTTGCTCATCAGTTTTTCTAATTAATAAATCTTGAACTTTTTGATCCGAAGCAAGTTTTGGAATTCCTTCTATTGTTCCTTCGTATCCTCCTGTGTTATCAATAATTACTGTTGTTCTTTTTTCTACAACATCAGTACCTGATGACTTTAGATTGTCTTTAAAATTCAATGATTCTAAAGCCAATCTGTTTGAGAGTTTAAAATGGGTATTGCCATTTTGCATTATCAATCCTGCTTTCTCTTGCCTTAATCTAGTGGGACCGTCTAAGCTCGAATCTAAAGTTTTAAACATATCGTGAGATACAAGTCCTGCAAAATTTCTTTCTGTATATAATTGATTTACTCCCTCTCCCTTATTGATTCCCTTTACAGAATTCATAGTAGCGGATAGTCTAATTTCTTTATAATCTACACCTGCTGCTTTTGCTCCATCCCTAATTGCTAAATCAACATCCCTATTAGTTACTACTGTAGATTTATCGGAAACCTCTATTTTGCTTAATTTTTCCAAACCAAACTCATGAGCGTTTCTTGCAAGCTGCTCCATTGGATCTCCAAAGACACGATTAGCATCCGCCGTACCTGCGCTTACTGGAACAACTTTTCCGCCTAATACACTATGGTCAACTGACAGCCTAGAATTTGCAGCTATACTTTTTGCGTTTAGGGCTTTTGAATAAAGTTCTACTTCAGTACGAAATTCAGCATTTATTATTGATGCAGGATTTTTTAAATCGCTAACTTTTATATCTATAGCTCCAGGATTACTTTCTTGACGAATCTTGTTTATTTCTGATACGACTTTAGTAAATGAATCATCCTTTAACTCTGGATTTCTAATAAATTCATTGCCTGCATCTTTTAAGAATTCGGCAGCTTGTGGGTCAGTTGTTTCATATCTAGAGATTAGCTCTTGCCTTGTCATAAATAAATCACGAGCGTTAGATACTCCAAGTGAATTTTTAACTGATTCAACTGCATTAAAGACATCTGTTGTTGTTTTTGTTTCCATACTAGTTGCCTGTCTATTTGCTGCTGCTGTTTGTAAATCACTTGCCGAAGTGATTCTATGATATTCATCTCGAATAACAACTGATTTACCTATTTCCTTAAAAGCATCTAATGCTAATTTTTGCATTTTACCTGATGGAGAATCTCTTACAATCATTTCTAATTCTTGAACTGTTTGTTGTGTCATTAGATTTGCATCGGCAGTCTTCATTTCATTTATTTTTGTACTTAATATTTCGAGACCTTCAGCCCCTCTTGGTATTGGATTTCCATTCTGATCTTTTAATTCAAAAATATTAACCTTACTCTCTAATCCTGTAACTGATTTTAAAACACCCTCTGCACCTTTAACTTCTTGTCCTTCAAAATAAATTAGAGCTGTCTTTCTATTTGCAGCTTGGTTTGATAATACTAATTCTGGAACTAAAGCAAACCCTTTTCCATAGCCAGCTATTGCTTCTAGTGCGAAACTTCCACCTTGAACTTTAGCCTTAATACCTAATCCTACTTGACCTTTGGCAACATCAAATTTTACTCCCGGTCTTAATAATTCAATATTATTAAAATGAGACTCGAGTTTTATATCCATTTCAGCATTTCCTGTAGCGATTACTATTTTACCAGATGCGTCCCTATCTACCAATATTTCATTTGATCTTAGAATATCTTTTAGAGTGTCTTGATTAGCATCAATATAATCTGAAGAATCCTTCATTTCTAAACCAATTCTTTGTTGCCTATTAACTACTTCTGAATCTTGTGATAATGTCCTAATTAATTCTTGCCTGATTTCTTTGATCTCTGTTAATTTGACTCCGTTATTCCTTAATGCTTCATCAACTTTTGAATCTAGATCTTGTAGTAAATTTTTCGACTCAGCCATTTTAGAAACTACGTCTTGAGCTACCTTATTTACATTGGAAACTTTATCAGCGAGATTATTTTCAAGTGATGAAATCAATCTTTGTCTTGCGGCTGATGACGAATCTAATATACGCAATTCCTGAGATTTTGCATTAAAATCTGAGATTGCCTCTTCTTCTAGTCGAGTAACCTTATTGTTAGCATCTCTTATTTCTGTATCACTCCCTTGAGATAATTTTAAAATTTCAACTTGATTCTTTAATATTTTTATTTCAGAATTCTTAACTTCGCCATTTGTTTGCGTTCTAAATAAATCCAGTTCAATTAATGATTCTTCAAATTTATTATATGCAGTTTCCGCATTTTTTAGACCGTCTTTTCCTGCTAAATTACTTGCACGTTCTTGCAATAATTCATAGTTAGATTTTAATTCTGCAAGATCTTCATTATTTCTTAAAGTCTCTGCTTCTTGATTTTTTCCGGAATCGTCGAGTCTTTGCGCTGCATCGTCAACCTTTCTTTGTTCCAGCTTATAATCCAAATCTGCCTTAGCGTGCTCTGCAAATATTTTTTCGGCAGCAACTCTATCATCTGTAGAAAATTTAGTTAAAAAATCATTCTTTGCAGAGTCTAAAGCTGCTTGCCTAATTTTTATTTCTTCTGCTTGACGCTTTTCAACTTGATCTTTAATTTCTTCTAAAGCAATCTTTTCTGCTTGCTTGATCTCAAGCTGTGCATTTTTTAATTCCGCAGGAGGACTATTACGATTAACTACTTGAGCTTCTGCAAGTTTTATTTCGGTATCCAAATTTGTTTTCATCTCTTGAGCTATCTGGGATTGTCTTAATTCCCTAGATAATAGATTCTTGTCGATAGCTAACTTCTGTTCTAATGCCTTTAACCTAGTTTCTGTTTCAGTAAATTGTTTGCTTTCGGTTCCATACTTTTGCTGTGCAGGTTCTAAATCGCCTTTTACGCTCTCAATCTTTTGAGATGTTGCTTCCATTTCTGTTCTAGCATTATCAGCACGTGCATTCGATTTTGTTACTAAATCTTGAATTGACCTTGTTGCTTCTGATTTTGCTTTTGTGAACTCTGAATTTATTTTTTGATTTGTATTCTTTAGATATTCAGCAATTGCTTTTACTTCTTGAGTTTTTTGAGCAGCAGTCTCTGCATTTGTCCTAACTTCATTGGATGATTTTAAACTATTTTCATAAGCTTCCTTTTGTATTAAAATATCTGCCTTTTGCTCATTGTTTATATTTGATTCTTTAAGTTCTGTTAAAGTTTTTAGATAGTTTTCCTCTGAACTCTTTAAATTGTCTTCTAATTTATTTAATTCATGATTTTTAACGACAGCATTATTAAATTTAGATCCTTCAACTTTAGCATCCTTTATATGATTTTCAAGCGATTTTACTTCTGACTTTAATTTTGAATCTAATTTATTAATATCTCTAATATCTCCATTATCCTTATATATTTGGTCAATTCTTTCTTGAAATACTTCTGCTCTTTTATCTGCGTCAGCAATTTTACTATACGCATCATTATTGATTTCTCCAGATTTAAATTTCGATTCTGCTGCTACATTTTTTAAATCAATTCCGTCGCTTCTTAATACATTATATGCTTCTGCTGCTGTTTTTGGTGTTTCGCCATTTTTATTTTTTATTGTTTCTAAATTACTAGGAATTTTATTTGCTGCATCATTTACTTTTAATGCTTCATAAATATCTTGACTACTTTTTCTGCCAACCTCTAGATCCACTCTTGCAGTTTTTCCGAGATTTTTCTCGACGAAATCCATCATTTTATTATCATTAGCTACATATGCCCTTGTATCTATAACTGCATGATTAGCTTTTATGGCCTCTCTTAATTCAGGTGCGTTTCTCGGATTACTCTCCAATGCTTTGCTAAGTCTTACTATGGCTTCCTGATTTGTTTTTGGTAGATTAACCTCTCCCAATATTTTCCTATTAAAATCCAAAGCTTTGTTCTCAGAACTTACTACATCTTTTACATCAAAACTTCTAGCAGTACTTTTTTGAACAGTGCTCCACATATCAGAAACTCCGAGAGTATGAGTTACAGCACTTTTTGCTCGCATGGCTGTTGAAAACGCCAAATTTTCTCCAAATGATTGAGCAAAATCATATTCTTTACCTTCTAATTGTGTAATTCTTAAATAGTTATAAGGTTCTAATAATGCGGACTCCACAAAAACTGCCCCGGTTTCTAGTCCTAATTTTGTAAAAATATTTGATCCATACTTATGACTGAGTCTCATATACTTACTAGCGGCATTTAAACCTTTAAAATATGTAAACATTGCTGCATTCATTGCTGCATCTTTTGCGAAACCTGCAGTTTCTTCAAGCCCAACTGCTAAATTTAAATTAGTATCTGAGGTTACTCCTGATTGAATTTTATTATAATATGAATTTATAATAGATTGTTGATACTCCGAAGATCCCCCTATTTGTTCAATTTTATTGAGAGCTGTTAACGTCAATGGAGCAGCAACTCCACTCAGGGAAGATATTGCTAATTTTCCTGCCGTTTTTGCTACGTTTACTGCCAAATCTGTATTTAGAATTCTATCAATAAAAGCGGTTTGCGTTGCAGCTTTTGCTGTATCAGTAACGGAAGTTGGAATATATGCGATAGTAGCCCCTGTTTCTTCATCCTCTTTTATTTGAAAATTAGGAGCTGCTATAACTTTATTTTTTGTAATTCCAAAATTTTCCAGTGCTGTTTGTTTTTTCAAATCTAAATTTTTATATTTTTCTTGTAATGTATTACCATCTGCATTAAGGAATGTATCTATTAAATCTGCTTTATTTCTTGTTTCTATTGCTTCAGCCTTAACTAAATCTGCATTTGCTGCGTTTTCTCCTGTTAAATAATCCCAGGCGTAAACAAATCCTTGTTGTCCACTTTCTTTAAAATCTTTAATTAATGATTCTGCATTATCAGCGGCTAAATTTAATCGTTGAGATTCAGCTTCCAAAACCAGAGAAAGTGCATTTTTATTATCCTTATTATCAACAATATAATTTGTATATTTATTCTCCCACTCAATATTGTTTTGTTTGATTCTTTGGTTAATGGCAAATTTATCATCTATGAGCTCTCCTGTGCTTCTAGTCCATGGAGTGAGTCTTTCAAAATACCCTGGAGAACCTTTTTTATAAATATCACTATTTGTTGTACGAGTGATAGCTTCATCATAAATTCCTTTTTGTTCCTTAAGCCATAAACCATCAATTATGCTCTTATCTTTTATCCCTTCATTTTCTCTATTTTGATAAAATAATTCTTTATATCGTTCATCTAATTCTCGAGTGACCCAATTATCAGACGTTACTCCGCTAGCTGTATTGGCTAAAGCGCCTTGTCTTGCTTGTTGTTTTAATGATGCTTCTCTAACTGTTGCTTTTTCCAAATCTAATCCATATTCTTTATTAGATAAAACACTTTTTCTTGCTGCCTTTTCAATTGGGTCAAAGCTCACAGAATTAACTTCACTTTTTCTTGAATTAATATAATCACGAACTTGATCATCGTTCAACCCTTTTGTTTTAACTTCATAAATATTTTTCTCAGCTTGTCTATATAATTTTCTTGCAGCGTCTTCTTGTACATTTTTTTCATATTGACCTTCAGCCCCTAAAGCATCTGCATTTAATGCTTCTGCTTTATGATGTTCAGCTGCCAAGTCAATAACTTTTGTATAATCATCAATACTTCCCAATTGATAATTATTGGAAGCCATATTTGCAGCATTTTGTGCAAAAGCTCCCTTCTCTGATTTTTTATTTATAATTTCTTTCTTTTCTTTTTCTAGCTGTTCAATCTGTCCTTGGATAACACCTTTATCATACCATTCTGTTATCCAATGATTATCCTTCTCTATTTTTTTATTTGCTATTTGTTTCTCAATATTTTTTTGCTTCTGACCTAATAACTCTATTTCGCTGTTTAACTTGTTAATATTATTTGAATCAGATAATAGATTCATTCCTTCGGCCTTTTCATATTTTCCTTTTGCTTTTGCTAAGTTTAATTCCGCTTTTTTCACATCACTTCGATATTGTCCCTGATAAGAATATCTAGTTTGTCTATTTACCTGTGAAAGATCAGATAGTTTTTCTTTAGCTAGATTTAAATTTGATTTAGCGTCTTCGTATTCCTTTTTAGTTTGTTTCACATATTCCTCAACTATCTCTTTATTTCCTGTAGGAATTGCTTCGCCTATTTTTGAATTAATATCTGATAAAGATTGTCTCGCAACATCCAGTTCTTTTTCAATTTTAGCCCGATCTTTTTTCGCTGCATTTTTTCTTTGATATTCTAAATCAATAACTTTATCTTGTGCATTTTTTAAATCATTAAAGCCTTTAATATTTGATAGACCTTTCTGGGTTTCAGCTATTCTTTCTTTGTCAGCAATTTTTTTTTCAATTGTATCTACTCTTTTAGTTGCGTAATCCTTTATTTCTTTTGTAACATCGCTTTCCTTAAGGTCCTTCCAATATTTATATGATTCATCATTTTCTCCTCGCGCGTCATGAATTCTAGCAAGATTAAGTTTAGCACTTATTTTTTGATTATCAGTTGTTTGTTGAGATTTTATTATTTCTTTAAAATTTTCTTCTGCTGCAGGATATTCTTTATTCTTATATTGAGCATTGGCAAGTCCGCTTTTTGCATTCCAACGCTGTTCTTCTGAAGCACCAGATTTTTTGTTAATTATCGATTCATAAATTTTCTTTGCTTCAGGTAATTTTTCTAATTGTGAATAAGTATCTGCTTTTGATAATTCAATATCACGATATGCTTTATCATCTGATTTCAAATATCCTTGAGCTCTGTTAAAATCTTCTAAAGCACTTTCATGATTTCCCAATTGATTTTTGATATTACCTAATTTTTGATTTAATGCATAAATATCTGAAGGCGGACTGTAATCTGATTCAACTAATTTTCTAAATATTGCTTCATTAAAAGCAGATGCTGAATCCTTAAGCGTTTCCTGTCTTTCGACGCCTTTTTGAGAATTAGCTACACTCAATAAACTATTTCCCACATTCCCAAACGATTTAGAATTTCTAGAAATATCATTAAGTTTTTTATCTATTTCTAATGCTTCCTTATATTTTCCTGCTTGTTTTAATGCAGTTGATTCTGTTTCTAAAGCGATTTTATTAACTAAAGACTCAGCAGTCTCTTTGTCTGTTTGTCCTGTAGAAACTAATTTTTGAATTTGAGTTTGTTTTAAATCCTCAATTGCTCGTTGTTTTTCTTCTATACTCATTTGTTTATTTTCTTGAACAGCACTAAATGATTTTGTTACTTCATTTTGAGTTTGAGAATATTTTAACTGTTTTACTATGCTTTCTGTTCCTTTATAATCATCATAAATATTTATCGCTTCTTGAGTTTTTCCTTCCTTACTATAAATTTCAGCAATACCAAGATTTGCTAATCTCTTAACGTCAGAGGGTATTCCTCCTTTTGTATTCAATATCTCATTGAACTTGTCTAAATTATCTTTTAAATTAGTTCCTGTACTAGCTGCAACAAATTTATCAACTAAAGCTCTATCTTTTTTATCAATAAATTCAAGGTTTTTTACCTCGGACTTTATTTTATCATTTAAACTTGTAATTTCACTAGGTAATAAATCACTAGGGGTTGAAGATATTATCTTTTCTAAATTCTGAGCGGAATCAATATTTTTCCATATGTCCCTATATTCCTGAGCATAAGTTCCAAAATCCTTTTGATAAGTATCTAAATCTATATTATTAGCCTGTGCGTATGTACCTATTTTTTTATTTGTTTCTTTTAATTGTGCGTCTAAAGCACTTGTTGAAACTCCATTCTTTTTTGCTTTATCAATTTTTGTTAATAAAGCATTTCTTGCTTTAAATTGTGAATCTAGTTCTTTATATTGTTCAGCTCCATATTTTGACTGCATATTAGCATTGAATTTTTTGTTTAAATCAGCAGATTGTTTGTTTCGAATTGCTCTCTCTCCAGAAATTAAAGACGAGACTGTACCTTTACGCGCAATTAGTTTGGCTTTTTCAGAACGATAACTCTCTACTTTTGAAGCAAAGTCTGAAGAGCCTAAAACAACGTTAATTTTCTTATCTGTTGCAACTAAAGTTGCATCTGAATCCATATATAATGTTCTTAATGCTTTTTGAGTATCTGAAATTGGAGCTATCATTAAATTTGAAGGTTGTAAAAATTTAGAAACACCAGGAATTAATTTTCCATCTTTCATTAATAAGTCAGAGAATTCATTCATAGAATTTTTAGATATTTTTGCCGATGTCTTTCCGGCGGTCTTTTCTAAAGAAAAAACTTGTTCGGCTTTTCTATTAAACTTCTTCATTACTTCATCAATATTTTTTTGAGTTACTGCTTGTTTATTTTCTTTAAGATAAGCTTCGGCTTGAGATTTATCCATCTTTAATCCCCATTCAGCTCGCACGTCTGCAATATCCCCTGGATTATCTTCGTAAGAACCAATAACAAAAGCGTCAATCTTTTTACCGGTATTAGAACTTGTTAAAATTCCTGAACTCACAAATGTACTTTCATGTTTTGCAATAACTGTTTTCATGAAACCATTTTTCTTCTCACCGAAAGTAGATTTATACTCGTACTTTCCAACACCTGTCATATCTCTACCACCATCAGAAAAGACTACATTTGCTCCATACTTTTGTTTTAATCTAGTAAATTCATCTTTGATTTTAACATTATAGGATTTAATTTTTTTTGCCAGAATTTCCTTTTTAGCATGTGACTTCTCTAAATCCATCTTAGTCTGCCATTCTTTTTGTTGGGATGACAAAGACCTTAGGCTATCTGCCTCTTGAAAATTAGTAGAAAGAACTGTTGGTTTTCCATCTGTATTTTTTAAATATCCATATTTATCAGTTTGGACATAACTATCAAGTTTTTTCAAAGAGACTTGATTGAATTCTCCTTTTTTATATTTCGCATCAAAATCTCCTGAGTAATGATCTTTATTTACGTCAAGTTCTGCACGTTTTCCTGAGAATGTAACTTCATCGCCTTTGATTTCTATTCCAAGACTTCCACCGTCAAAAACGCTCGCACTATATTTTAAGCCTTTAACATCACCCTTTTGAGTATGAGCACCTTTAACAACTTTTCCGTCAAGGGTTGCTTCTATTTTTAATCCTTTTTCCTGAGGATAAATTTTAATATCGCCAAGCTTAGTATCTTTAATATCATAATATGTTAAACCTTTATCATCGGCTCCTTTTTCTATTACTTTTTCTATACGTTCAATATCCTTTAAATCAATTGTTTCGTCTCCTATTTTAACTCCTGTTAGCTCCTTACCTTCCTTATCCATAACAGGTTCTAAATTGATTTTTTCTCCAACAATTTCTGTGCTTTTTTTATCCTCCTTACCATCTGGAGTTTCTTTTTTCCTGTCAATTACAAATCCCGTTTCCGCCCCCTCAACAACACTAATAGAGACTACATTATCTGCTGATGGTATTTTCGTAAGATCTAAAGTTTGGTCTTCTTTAATACCTTTTAAAATTCCCTTCGATGTAAGTTCTGCTCCTTTTTTAATAGTCAAAGTCGTTTTTTCTCCTAATAACTTAGGAGGTCCCTTTCGAAGTGCTTCTTGTAAATTATTTTGATCCAATGAATGAAGGTTTGTTCCAATCTTATCAAAATTCTTAAAATCGCTTAATTGCTTTACTGTAATTTTATCCCATTGAAGACCTTTTTGATCCGCATACTTATCAAGAACATCGCCTATGTCATATTTATCATTAAGTTTTTCAAAATCTAATTTGTCAACATTACCTTTATTAACTTTATTTATATCAGGATCTTTGTAAAAATCGTCAGTAAAAGGATCATCATTACTAGTTCCTGTATCTGCTGCCGGTGCTGACGGTGTAGTTGTTGGTGGTGTAGGTGTTGTAGTCCCCTCCTCGGCGCTTATAGGAATAGCACTAAATAATATAAGTAGAACTAAGAATAATGCTCTAATTCTCTGTCCTGATTGTTTTATACGTTTAATACTGACTTCACCTTTTTTGGTATTCTGAATTTACTCAGCAATTTTTCGAACTGCTGCTTTTGATTTCGTAATTGTGCGCATTTTAGTAATGTAGAAAGATTAAGTTGTGGAAATAATTTGCTTAATTCAAGTTTTTCAAATTCGTAAAATAAATTATGATTAATTTCAAAATAGTAATCTACTATTGCTTTTTCCATTGAAGCTAAGCAATCCTTACTTGAATAGAAATAATTGTTTTCTCTTATCACGACTAACTTTTGTATGTTTGCTTTGTTAATTAAAATTTCAATGTTATCTGCTTTAGGATTTATTAAAACAACATACCCTAAATTTTCTAAAAAATCTGAGAATTGTTTTGATGTGCCTTTAGAAACATATAGTAGATGTTTATCTCCAAACAAACTTGGACCTGTTAAAGTGAATTTTTTGTGTAAAGTTTGTAACTTATCTCTTAACAAATAAGTTTCCTTTGGATAATCTATTTTATTTTCAATAAATCTGTAATATCCTTTACAAACACGAGATATTATGTTGTTTTTTAGTAATTTAAATCTGATATAGTGTGCCTTATCTACCTTACATTTTAAAATTTTAACTATATCAATCTCAGAAAAAATACCATTTTCAAGCTTTTTTTTTAGCAAACTAACTATCTTTTTCACTTTACTTTAACATAAAAAAGAATAAGTATTTATAAATTTTATCTTTTTATTAAAGAAAAAGATAACAAAAAGGGTTTTAACAATAAAATATATCGAAATATTAAAGAATATGTTAATAAAAAAGCATAATATCTAGTAATATTATGTTTAAATAAACTGATAAAAGAAGAAAAATAATGGTGCCTAATTTTAAAAGTAATTAAAAGAGAGAAATAATAATAGAAATAAAAAATTAAAAATAAATAAAAAGAGAACTAAAAACTAAAACATGAACAATAATAGTAATAGTATTAAGTAGTATAATAATAATAATATATATTTATTCTATAATGAACTTAACTAGCTTAGAATTTGAATTACCATGACTATCGGTAACTGTTATTGTAACATCATGTTCACCTATAATCCTTGGCGTGAATTTTATTTCGCCATTTTTTAAAATGTCAAACATTGCATAATTATCTTCAAAAATAAATGTGTCGCCATCTGGATCTGTAGCCTGTGCCTTATAAAAAAATATCTCATCCTTTTCTATTCTAAAAACAGATGAGATGTTTAATACAGGAGCACTATTGTCTTTGTATTTTATAGCCATTAAGAATAAAAAATCGTCACCCCTAATTTCTGTGTCTGTATCTGTAATAGAAATTAAAATATCATTTTTAGAATGAGGTATGACTGAAACTGGTAAATCAAATTCGCTTAAATATGTTAAATCTATCCAGTCTGGATCTTTTACAATTTTCTCAATTATTTGATAAGCATATGATTGAATTTTTCCAAGCTCTATTGGCAAAGATATTCTAAAAGAAGATAGGTCTGA
>CAYZMD010000016.1:0-15128 GCA_964479425.1 uncultured Methanosarcinales archaeon
CGATGACTATAGACGAATTGTATACAAAAAGAGATAAAGAAGAACTAAAAGAGAATATAAGGTACTTGAGAAAATGTATTCTTTAGGACTTGCTACTAAACCTTTGTCTAAATGTGATAAGGATATGAAAATACATTATGAATATATTGATGGAGATAAATTAAGAGATGTCCTTCATAAAAATCATAAGAAATGGGGCAAAGAGATTGGTAAAGCTCTTGCTAAAATGCATAAGAATGACATTATTCATGGCGATTTAACAACTAGCAATATGATTGTTAAGGATGAATTAAAGTTAATTGATGCTGAGAAATCAAAGATACTAAAAAATTCGCAGAATTTTTTGTATCTCTTAGAAATTTTCAATTTCAAAGAGATTTCTGGTATCTCTAAAGAAAAAGTGAAGTTTTTCTTTATAGATTTTGGATTAAGTTATTTCTCTACTAAACATGAAGATAAAGCTGTTGATTTACATCTTTTAAAAAGAGCGCTAGAAAGTAAGCACCATGAAATTTTTGAAGAAGTTTTTGATATAGTTCTAAAAGAGTATGAAAAAGAATTACTTCAAGATGGAAAAGAAACCATTAAAAGATTAGAAAAAGTGACAAAAAGAGGACGAAACAAAAATACCTAATAGGTATTTTTATGTTTAGCCCCCACTAAACAAATATCAGTTTATCCACATCCATGGAACACTGAAAAATTTCTATGTCCACAAGTTTTATTTCTTAATAATCTATCATATTCTGGGTCATATAAACTTAAATTTTCCATTAGCTCTTTCCATTCCATAGCACCTGCTTGGTTCATACTTATCTCCCTTTCAAGTTGATTGTCATTCTTTCTAAGAGATATCTCTAGATCTTTGCATGCTTTGATATTTTCTATGGCTTCAGCTATTTGTAACTTAGTAATTTTGTCTAAATCTTTCATGTCAATCCCCCCTAAAAATTATATATTAGAATCTAATTTCTGTTCGATAAAATAGTCCCCCTACCTTAAGAAATATATAGTGAAGATAGTATATATAGTTTTTCTATATTAGGTATATACCACATAACTGTGGTGTGGAAATGTCTAAACTGGTGTTCTGTTGGTTTATAAAACAACAAAACTACTGTTTTGTAGTAACTTGCGAAAAGTTTAAATATTAGTTTTACCTATAATATAACTACAAATGATAAAAGTTGATTGTCCCCATTGTTAACAATCTTTTTTCTAGTTTAAAATCTATTTTATTTTTTCTTATTGCACCTATATTCTTTCATTGTTAGTTCTAAATTCATTGTTTATACTAAATATACTTGGGTTGTGCAAGTATCATTCTTGTTTGTGATGTAAAAGTGGAGGCTAACATCCTTTCCCAAGTTCTATGGCGGCTGTGGTGTAACGGTTAGCATTGGAGACTGTGATTCTCTAGGAGTGGGTTCAATTCCCGCCATTCGCCCTTTAATTAATCAAAAATAGTCATGTGGACTCAAAACACGGAGGAAAATAAAATGGAAAATGAAAGAAATAAGATAGAAGAAGGTATTGAAACAAAACAAATAGGTTTTAAAACTCAACAAAACAAAGTCGCGCAAGGTATTCATTGTTGGTTTAGAAGTTAAGCCGAATAAGTACGCATCTTTTCAAATTCCTAAACAATTATTTATGGGTTTTGGATACAATGGTTCATTAGAAAAATCGGGTGAGCGTTTAGACATGCTAGACTTTTTTTCTTGGATGAAACAAACTCAAAGGGAATGGAGTATATGGGATGCAAGCGCATATTATATTGTTAATAAGACATCACCCAAGAAGATACAAAAACTTGGAGATAATCCTTCTGCTAAAAATATTTTAGATGTTTTGGTTAATGAACAAGAAAGACCAAAACGTGCAGAAATTATAAGAAATTGTGATTTAAGATCTTTATATCTTAAACGTTTAATTGAATTATCTAATATTTCAGCAGAATATTTTGATTCAAGAAAAGTTTTTAGAGAGGATCCTATATATGCGAATTCTTTAGATATTTCTTTAGAGTTTGTTAATAGGCTGGAAAAAGAGAATCCAGAACTCGTAAAAAGTATTCTACCAAAAAATGCTACTGTAGCAAATTCTTTGTATCTTCCTTTAGAAATTGCTGAAGCAGTTTATTTGCAAAGAATTAGGAATGTAAGTGGAAAATTTGGACCTAAAACAGAAGAACTTTTTGATGATTGTATTTTGAAATTAGAAGAAGAAATAATAAAACCTTATAGTGCAGTATGGTGTCCATCAGGACCAAAAAGACAAGCTTATCTTAATGATAGTAATGTTTTGCGTACAACATCTTCCGACGGATTTATCTCGAGTATTTTGAAGAGTAATGACATGTATAAGTTTTATGTTCAAAAGTATTTGAGTGTTTTTCAGCAAGAAAATGAATCTCTGTTTGAATGTGCACGGAGAATGAGAAATGGACTAAAGGAGGGCTTTTAAAATGAGTAAGAAAACAATAGGTATACTTGGTGGATTTGGCCCTGAAGCTACAATTGAAACATACAAAAAGATAATTGAATATAGTCAAAAGTGGTATGGTGCGAAATATGATGGCGATTATCCTCCTATTTTTATTTTTAATTTGCCAATAGCAGATGTTGTTGAAAATTTTGATGAAAACAATTCTGTTTTTGATGAATTAGCAAAAGGAGCAAAAAAGTTGGAAAGTGTAGACGCTGAATTTATCATCATGCCTTGTAATACATTGGATTATTTTGTTAAAGATTTAAGAAAAGAAATAAAAATTCCTTTTCTAAGCATTGTTGATGAAACTATTCGAGAAGTTAAATCAAAAGGTATCAGCTCAGTCGGTTTGCTTTCAACAGAAGCGACTATTAAAAATAATTTATATCTTTCAAATAATTCAGGTATAAAATTAATATTGCCTTCTCAAAAAGAACAAAAAATAGTAACAGAAATAATAATGAACATTTTAAGTGGCAAAAAAAATGAAGAGGATAAAAATAAATTGAAAGATTTGATTTTATCACTTCAAACTAAAGGAGCAGAAGCTATAATATTAGGTTGTACAGATCTTCCTCTTTTAATTACTCAGAAAGATGTTAATATTCCATTATTTGATACTATTGACATTTTAGCAAAAGTAGCTGTTAAAAAAAGTAATTTAATCAAAAATTATATAAACAATCAAATGGAGGTAAATTAAAATGAAAATATCACCGGTAAAAGGAACAAGGGATTTTTATCCCGAAGTAAAGTTTAATCAAGATTTTATATTCAAAGCATGGGAAAAAGTATCTAAGAAATTTGGCTATGAAAATTTTGATGGCCCATTATTAGAACCAGCAGATTTATGGAGATTAAAAAGTGGCAACGAAATTCCTGATCAGATGTATGTTTTTAAAGACAAAGGGAATAGAGAAGTTGCTATTAGACCTGAATTAACACCAACATTAGCAAGAATGGTCGCAGCCAAATCTAAAGGGATAGCAAGACCGATTAAGTGGTATACTATCGGTAGATGTTGGAGATATGAAAGAGCACAGGCTGGAAGGTTAAGAGAATTTTGGCAATTAAATGTTGATTGTCTTGGCTCAGAATCAATGCAGCTCGATGCTGAAGTTATTGTTACTGCTATTGAGATTATGAGAAATTTTGGTTTGAATGAAAAAGACTTTTACATTAGGCTTGGAAATAGACAATTAATTGAAAGTTTAATTTTATCAACTGGAGTTAAGAAAGAACAATTAAAAGATGTTTCAAGACTAATTGACAAATTAGATAAGATTGGAGAAGAAAAATTTAAACTTAGTTTAAAAGATTTGAAAATGTCAGATTCTTCAATCAATAAATTATGGGATATGTTAAAACTAAAGATTGAAAAGATTGACGATAAATCTTTAGATGCTAAAGGCAAAGAAGGATTATCAAAAATAAAGGAATTGTTAAAATACATTAAATTTTATGGTTTAGAAAAATATGTTGAATTTGATCCTAGCATAATGAGAGGATTTGATTATTATACCTCAACTGTTTTTGAAGTCTTTGATAGAAGTAAGAAATTTAGAGCTATTGCTGGAGGAGGCAGATACGATAATCTTGTAAAAGATTTTGGTGGAGATGAAGTCTCTGGTGTTGGTTATGGTATGGGAGATGTTGTTCTTGAATTATTTTTGAAAGAAAAGAATAAACTTCCAGAATATAGCAAAAATGTAGATTATTTTATTGGCGTTATGGATGAAAAGGCATTAGAATTTGCATTACAAACTGCAACAAAATTAAGAGAAGAAAATAATGTTGAAGTAGAATTAATTGGAAGAAATTTAAGTAAGCAAATGAAATATGCTAAAAAGATTGGAGCTAAAAAATTGATTATTATTGGCGATGATGAAGTGAAGACAAAGAAAGTAAAAGTTAAAGATTTAGAAAAAGGGAAGGAAGAAGTGTTTGTAATTAGTCAAGATAAAACAAATAATAAAAAGGCAAAGACATGGAAGGAAAAATATTTGTAATCAATCAAGATAAAAATAATACTAAAAGAGTAAAAACATAGAAAGAATAATTCATTTAGTCAAAATATGAACATTCCAATCTTCGTCAACATAAAGTGTATGTTCTGCTTGACTTACTAGTCCATCGCTTCTTTCTACAAGTGGTCTGTATTGTTTTAATGTGCCGTTATTATTAAGCATTTTTAAAGCAATTCTTATTTTATTTTCATTGAATTTTTTTGCTAACATTTTGTTAGAAAAAGGTAAGGTCAAGTAATTTGTTCCAATGTATTTCATAATATCTCTTGCCAATTGTAATCTTATTGGTTTGAAATTTTCTATGCTAAATATTTCAGGTTGTCCTCTCTCTTCAATCATACCTATTCCGGTTGTAGCAAATGGTTCGATTGCAAAAGTTGTTCCTGCTTTTATCTCCTGAGTCTCTTTTGTATCGTAATTAGGAATAGACGTTCCTGTATGTATAACATAATTTCCAATTTGGTGTCCTGCTAAATTTCTTACAGGATTAAAACCATAACTTTTGATTGTATCCTCTATTTTTTTCCCAATATCGCCTAAAGTTACTCCTTTCTTAATAATTTTAATTGCTTCAGAAAGTGCTTTTTGGGAAGCTTCTACTAATTTAGAATTCTCACCAGATAAATCAACTGTACAAGCACTATCTCCAATCCAGCCATCAATATGTGCTCCTACATCCAATTTAATTACTTCGTCCTTGAATACTCTGTTATCATTAATTCTTGCAGTATCGTGTGCTGCTGTTTCATTTAGTGAAATGTTAACAGGAAATGCTAATTTTCCTCCTAGTTCATAAATTTTATTTTCAACTTGTTCAACGACATAGGATATTTTAACTCCTGGTTTAATTAGTTGTTTTCCAAACTCTCTTGCCTTTGAAGTAATTTCACCTGCTTTTTTTAGTGATTCAAAATTGAATTCTTGGTTAGTATCTTGCATAATCAAACATCTAATGCGCTTTTATTTAAATATACTGAATTGCAAATGAAATTTATAACTTTTGCGGTTGGTACACTCAAAAATTATAAATTTTTTGTGTCCCAGAAGCTATGGCTTCTAAGGATATACCAACCAAAAATAAAATTATTAAGAATTTTATTTCTGGTTCAGTATATTATGAAAATAGCAACTATTAAATAAAAAAATACTTACCTCTAAAATATGATAATAACAATTTCTGGGAATGCAGGTAGTGGGAAAAGTACTGTTGCTAAGATAATTGCTGAAAAGCTTAATTTGAAAAGATATTATATTGGTGGCCTTCGAAGAGAAGCTGCAAGAAAAAGAGGCATGACTCTTGAAGAGTATAATACACTAGGAGAACAGGACCCTACGACAGATAAAGAAGTTGATGAGTATCAAAGAGAATTAGGAAATAAAGAAGACAATTTTATAATCGAAGGAAGAACATCATATTATTTTATTCCACATTCTATTAAGATTTTTGTGAAAGCCAATGAAAATGTTGGAGCAGAAAGAATTTGGAAAGATTTGAATAAAGATCCTGATTCAAGAAACGAAGCAAAAGTTGCAAATATTGATGAATTGAAGGAAAGTTTGCAAAAAAGACAAAAAAGTGATGAATTACGGTATGAAAAATATTATAAAATAAATCCTTTTGATGAAAGTAATTATGATTTTGTCGTGGATACTTCAGGCTTAACTGTAGAACAAGTTGTAGAGAAAATAGTTAATTTTGTTAATAAATGAGTTAACCACTAGCAATTGACTAATAGTATTCTCTTTTACCCAAAAGTATATAAACATATTATTAAACTTAAATATTAATTTTTGAGGTTACTAAATTGATAAAAAAGCAAGATTTTGTGGAATTAGAATATACGGGATTATTAAAAGAGAATGAAGTAGTCTTTGATACAACAGATGAGAAGTTAGCAAAAGATAAGGGATTGCATAATCCTCAGATGTCTTATGGACCTTTAGTTATCGTCGTTGGAGAAGGTAATGTTATTAAAGGTTTTGATAATGATTTAATAGGAAAAGATGTTGGAAAGGAATATAATGTAGAGTTAGAACCAGAAAATGCTTTTGGTAAAAAAGATGCTAAATTATTTAAAATTGTACCAACAAATATATTTAAAAAACAAAATATTAATCCACAACCACGTTTACAAGTTAATATTGATGGAATGCTGGGAACAATAAAAACAGTATCTGGTGGAAGAACAATTGTTGATTTTAATCATCCTTTAAGCGGTAGAGAAATTATATACAAGTATAAAATTCTTAAAATTGTCGAGGATGACAAAGAAAAAGTAAAGCATTATCTTATTTTAGCATTGAATTGTAAATCTGAAGGTTTTGATATCAAACTAGAAGAAGACAAGGCTGAAATTACATTGAAGAAAGGTGTTAATCTTGATGATAATGCTAAAAAAATATTAGGAGATAAGTTGGTGAATTTAATTCCTAATCTAAAAGAGGTATCGTTTAAATAAAATGGTGTTGAGGTGTTTAATTTGGATTCATTTATAAAGTCCGCACGAGAAATCGGTGAAGAACAAATGCAAGAGAGTATTACAATTGAGGAGCCATCTCCTACTACAACAACAAGCTTAAAACAGCATGATATTGACGCAGAGCTAGAAGCTATGCTAACTAATCAAAGTGCTAAAATTAAAGTTGTTGGTGCTGGAGGAGGAGGAAACAATACAATAAATAGAATTGCTGAAGTAGGTATTCATGGTACTGAAACTATTGCAATTAATACTGACGCTCAGGATTTATTGTATACTACTGCTGATAAAAAAATATTGATTGGTAGAGAAACTGCAAAAGGAAGAGGAGCAGGTTCAATTCCAAAGAAAGGTGAAGAATCAGCAAGAGAATCAGAATCTGAAATAAAACAAGCGTTACAAGGAAGTGATATGGTTTTCATTACTTGTGGTCTTGGTGGAGGTACTGGTACAGGTGCAGCACCAGTTGTTGCTGAAATTTCCAAGAAATTAGGAGCTTTAACTGTTGGTATTGTAACTATTCCATTTGTTATGGAAGGCAATAGAAGATCTGAAAATGCATTATTTGGTTTAGAGAAGTTACAGAGAACAGTTGATACTTTAATTGTTATTCCAAATGATAAATTACTGGAATTAGCTCCAGACTTACCATTGCATACAGCTTTTAAAGTAGCAGATGAAATATTAACAAATGCTGTTAAAGGCATTGCAGAGCTTGTAACTAAAGCAGGATTAGTAAACTTAGATTTTGCTGATATTAGAGCTGTTATGGGTGATGGTGGAGTAGCACTTATCGGCGTTGGTGAGAGCGATACTGAGAACCGAGCTATTGAAGCAGTAGAAAAAGCTATAAATAACCCCTTATTAAACGTTGATATTAGCGGTGCAAGCGGTGCATTGATTAATGTTATCGGCGGTCCAGATATGACTTTAGATGAAGCAAGAAAAGTTGTTGAAGCTGTAAGTCAGAGGTTAGATCCTGACGCAAGGATTATCTGGGGGGCACAGATTTATAAAGATCTGGAAAATATGATCAGAGCAATGCTTATTGTTACTGGTGTCCAAAGCGAACAGATTTTGGGAACTGGTGGTAATAAGAGCATCTCTAAAGAAAAGAAAAAGGAGATCGAAACTGAGCTAGGTATCGAATTTGTAGACTAAAAATGAAAAAGATTTTAATAAAACTAAAGACTTTTTACTTAGAATGTGTCAGAGTTTTGAGGGTTACAAGAAAACCCGATAGCTTTGAGTACAAAACAATAGTTAAAGTTAGCGGATTGGGAATGGCAATTATTGGATTAATTGGATTTTTAATCTCAATGTTGAAACAAACTTTTTTTTAAGGTATAAAAATGGAAGAAAAAGAACTTAACACAACAATATTTGCTTTGAGAACAACAGCAAATCGGGAAGATCAAGTCATGGATTTCTTAGGCAGTAATGCTACTAAGAAAAAACTAGAAGTATATTCAGTAATAAGACCGCACGGTATGAGAGGATATATTTTTGTAGAAGCAGCATCTAGAACAGACGCAGAACAGGCAGCATTTAATATTCCTTATGCAAGGGGTATTTTGCCTAATGTCATAGGCTATAGCGAGATTGAGCATATGCTTGAGCAAGTTAAAGTAGAAATGAACATTAAGAAGTATGATATTGTTGAGCTTATTTCTGGGCCTTTTAAGCGTGAAAGCGCAAAGGTTACTAGAATAGATAAAGCAAAGGAAGAGATTGTAGTTGAGTTGCTTGAAAGCGCTGTACCTATTCCTATTACAATTAAGATGGATGCAGTAAAAGTTATTAGAAGAGAGTCCGAAGAAGACCCTGATGAATAGTTGTATATAACTAAAGTATATACACAATTTTTTTATTCTTATTTGTTTTTCTTATTAATTAGGTGATATAATATGGATGAACATGATACTAATGGAGAAATGGCTTCTGAAAAGAACATTGGTTCTGATGAAGAAATGACTTCTGAAGAAAATAATGATTTTGAAGAAGAATTAACTCATGAAGAAGTTGTTAATGAAGTTGATGATAAAGTAAATGCAATTCTTGAATTATTGATTGAGAAAGGTATAATAAATCAAGAAGAAGTTGATAAGAAAATTGAGAGTTTTTATGAGGATGACGATGAATCATCTGAATCTGATGGCTCTTGTTCTGATTCAACTTGTAATTCTTGCGAATAATTATTTTTCTTTATTTTTATATTTATTACCCAAGTTTGACAGTTAATTAAAAAAAAGTGTTCTTAAGTTGTAAGTTCTACCATGACACAAACAACATTAAGAACAAAACATATCAAGTCAAACAACAATATAAGCTTTCCTATTGGGACTGTATTGACAGTTAAAAAATACAGTTCAAAACTCGATTTTGAACAGATATTTTCAAAATTCAAACAAAAAGGAATCTCTTTGCCTAATCTCGTTAAAGCTTTGATATCATATAGATTAACTGAAAATCAAAGCTTAACTCGTGGTTCTTATTGGATTAATCGAATTGAAGTATTAAACGAGTTTTCTCTTAAGCCTTTTGAACAACGAACATTGTTTCGAGCAATCGAAACAATAGGAACTAATTACGAAGAAGTTATTCTCGATATTCAAGATATACTATTTTCCCAGTATGACTTTAGTCATACTGATGTTAATATGGATTGGAGCAGTTTAATTCTTTGGGGTGATAAATCAACTTTAGGTAAATATGGTTATAGTAGGGATCATCGTCCAGATAAAAAACAAATTACTTTTGGAGTTGCTGAGCTTAGAAACCCAATTAATATTCCCATTGGATTTACGATTGCCAAAGGCAATCTTAATGATCAAATTCATTTTCAGAAGACATTTGACCAAATTAAACATAGACTTAAAGTCGGATCAAATGTTATCTTCGATAAAGGAGCAAACTCAAAAGACAATATTAATTCAGTTATTGCAAATAAAATGAAATTTTTAACTGCAAAAAAACTGAATAAAAGTGATGATATTTTAATCAAGAAATTTTGGGATTTAAAGCCAGAACTAGTTGATTCCGAAAAAGGAATATATGGAATCAAACAGAAGTTTCCGTCAAGAATCAATTATTTCTTTTTTTCAAAATATCTGCAAGTTGAACAACTTGAATCTAAAATGCGAAAGGCATCAAGGTATTTCAAAGAAGCACAAGAAATTCAGAAGTCAATTGATTTAAACAAAAAGTTACCCAAAAAATATCAAGTAAATAATCCTTTGGTTGATATGAAATATTCTTTTCAGACAAAACTATCATTTTTGTCTGAGAATCAAGCATTTGAATGTGTAAAAAAATCATCAATAACTGGTAGAGAAGGATTTTTTTGCTTAAATTCGAGTGAGAATTTGACATTAAAAGAAGCATTATTTTTGTATCGAGAAAAAGATTCAATTGAAAAAATAATGCAATCTTTAAAAAATGAGATTTGCATTAAACCACTACGTGTATGGACGGATGAAAGCATTTATGGAGCATTATTAATTGGTTATTTAGCTCAACTAATCATATCTTTGATAAGATATGATAATGAAGAATTAAAAAAATCTTCAACAAAATTCATTAAAATTAGCTTATCGAATTTGACAGTTACGATTGAAAAGCTGAAAAATGAAAGAAAAAGAAGAATTTATTCTAATTTTGACCCAATAAATGAATTAATTTGCCTCAAAAGTCAAGGAATAACATAAAAAATAGTTAATTTTTACTCGAAAATCAACAACTGTCAAATGGATATTCTGAATCAAATAATCAGCAAACTGTCAAACTTGGGTTATTATTGTAAGATTAATTCTGTTATTATTTCATTATATTGAAAGAAATATTATTTTTATAAATGACTTTGAATCGAATTATTCAATTTCATCAATTTCTTTGACGAATGCCCTCTTAGTGAATTTAATGGGGTTGCCCTTTTCGTCAATTTTTGTTGCAATCTTTTTTAGGTAGATTGCATACTTTTTTCCTCCTAGCTCGCAGTATTTTATTTCTATCATTTTGTTTTGTGGAAATTAGCGAAAGCATCACAATGTATTATATGTTGTGTCTATGAAACATATGGAGGTATATATAATTAAGAGATAATCGCCAACTATAAATTAATTATAGTATTTTCTTTTTACAGAAAGTACGTCATTATAATTCCTTTACTTTCGGTACTAAATCACCCAAAGTTTTATAAATCAACAATTTTTTCAGTCAATAATACAATTAGTTAACAAGATGCGCTTCAAACTGATTGATCATAGGTGATTATCATATGGCTAAAGAAACAATCGAAGTATTAATTGAAGGAGGCAAAGCAACTGCTGCTCCTCCATTAGGTCCTGCTTTAGGTCCAATGGGAGTAAATATTGGGCAAGTTGTGGCTGAAATCAACAAAAAAACAGCTAGTTTTAAGGGTATGCAAGTTCCTGTAAAGGTTATTATTGATACTGAAACTAAAGCGTTTGACATTGCAGTTGGAACGCCTCCGGCATCAGCTCTTATTAAAAAAGAAGCTGGTATAAAAAAAGGAAGCGGAGTTCCTCAAAGTGATTACGTTGCTGATCTAAAAATTGAACAGATTATTAAAATCGCTCAAATGAAGGAAAGCAATCTTCTTGGAAAAAATGCTCATTCTAGAGTTAAAGAAATTATTGGCACTTGTGATTCAATGGGTGTTATGGTTGAGGGTGTTGACGCTAGAGAAGCAATTAAGCAAGTTAATGAAGGAAAATTTGATTCTGAAATTACTTCTGGAAAAACAGAATTAAGTGCAGAAGAATTAAAAGAGCAAGAAGTAGAGCAGAAGAAAATGCAGGAAGAGATTGAGAAAAAGAGATCCGAGTTTGAAACTAAAGCAAAAGATGTTTTAGCAGCTATGAAAGGAAAATCAAAATCTGACATTAAAGCTAAAATGATTGAAGCTGGAGTTCCGGTACAAATCTTTGAGCCATTGTTACCTGTAGATGAGAAAAAAGCTGATGCTACTGCTACAAAACCTGCCGAGGCTAAAAAATGAGTAATCATGTAAGAATTCGGGATGCTAAGAGAGGAGGTTCTAGAGGAACACATCTTGGTAGATACAGGAAATCAAGACCAAAAACATTCAAAACAGAAGAATCAGCAAAAAAATATGCTGAAGCACAAGGTCTTAAGGATTACACGCTTGTTAATTCAAAATCTCCTGAATCTAAAGAAAAGAAATTGAGAATTGTTTCTCAATAATTTTTTATTTTTTTTTAATATAGTAAATTAAATTTTATCCATAATTTAGGATGCAAATGAAATTTTAATAGTTCTTTTTGTTCTTTTTTATCATCTATTATCATATCTTTTTCTTCTGTCTTTATCCACTTTTCTTCTTTAGAAAATTTGAACGCATACATGCCAGGGTCATATATTATTCCCCTTGATATAACAACAGTATGTCTTGAGTCTGTGTCTTTGCCTAGATATTTTGCTTTACAAAATCTAATTTTAGCTTCCTCGTCAAATTTAAATTCAATAATTTTTTTTAAAAGAATACATTGGTGGTGACAATGACCAATTAGCGGCTTGAATGGTTTAGTCTTTATTCTTTTGTATAGAATATTAATTGTTTCTTTTACATCAATTTTTTCTTTTTTATATATTTTTTTTAATTTTTTTATTTCTTGTTTCTTTTCTGCTAGTTCTGGGTTTTTGCATATCTTAACTCTAAATTTTGCTAGTTCTTGTTTTTCGTGTTTTATTGCTTCATTTAATCTTATAGTTGTATCATCAATGTTTTTGAAATTAAAAAAACGTGCAATTTCTAGAACTTTAAATTCTTGAATATCTTTGTCTTTTGACATAAAAAAATAAAAGAAATAATAATATAAAAATATATCTAAATTAAAACAGCATTAATTGCGCCTTCTTGACCAGGTCTTGAAGTTATTCTTGCTTTTCCTTTTTCTGTCTCAATAATAGTACCTTTTGTGATAATATTTCGTCTAGTGAAGTGTCTATTCGCAGGATTATCAACAATGCTTTTTATTGTCGCTTTTGTTGTTTTTTTAGTTTTTGGATCAGCTAAATTTATTGTATTCTCAGACATAGTTTTTGTTTTAATATTATTATTTCTGATTTTAACAGTTTTAACTTTTCTTGCTTCTAATTTTGTAAGCATAGGTTGTTGACCAGCTTCATAAAGCCTTTTCTTTCTTGCTTTCTTGTATCTTCCGCCTGTGCTTTTTCTTTTTGATTTTGATTGAATTGTAACCATATTATATTCACCTGATGTCGAAAAATTGTAGTTTATTTAAATAACTTTTGATTTCGCTTCCGTAACATTTAAATATGCTCTCCAAATCCTTGAGAGTATTTTATAACACGAGGTGTTTTTAAACATGGAACAATCAAGACCTTTAGATGCATTAAACAAAGCGCGAGATAAGCGTGTAATTGTAGAACTAAAGAATGGGAAACAATTTGTAGGAACTTTAAAAGCTTTTGATATTCACATTAATGTGGTATTAGATGATGCTGAAGAAAGAATCGACGGCGAATTAAAAAGAAAACTGGGAAACGTTTTCTTAAGAGGAGATACAATAATTTTGGTAGCCCCTCAATAGAGATATGTGATGAATTATGGCAAAAGGAACACCCTCAATGGGTAAAAAATCAGGAAAGAAAACACACATAATTTGTAGAAGATGTGGTAAACATACTATGCACAAAAGAAAAAAGGAATGTGCTAGTTGTGGATTCGGCAAAACTGCTAAGACTCGAGGATATACTTGGCAGAAAAAGAAATAGTTGGTGATTCTTATGGGAAAAATAGTTAAATTTAAATTTTTAAAAATAGATGCAAAAATATCAGAAGATTTAATTGGTGAAGTAAGTATTAACAATCATGTGTCAATTAAAGAGTTGAAACAGGATGAAAATGTTTTGGAATTAATTTTTGAATATTCATCAAAATATTCTAAGGATAATAAGGATTTAGCAATAATTACTTTTGGTGGATTAATTGGTTATTCTGATGAAAAAGCCAAAATTGATGGATATGTTAAAGATTGGGCAAAAGATAAAAAATTGCCTAAAGAAGCAATGAGTCCTATGTTAAATTTTGTATTAACAAAATGTAATATTGAATCTTTAAAGGTTAGTCAAGTTTTGAACTTACCATCACCTATTCCTCTTCCAGAGGTTAAGGTACAGTAGAAAAGTTTTTAAATTCTTTTTTCTTTTTTTTATTCATGGATAATTTTGTTCTTGATGAAGATATGGCGTATTTTGTTGGAGCTTTAATTGGAGATGGACATATATCGAATGCTGTAAAATCTAAAATGAAAGACTTATCTCCTGACTATAGGATTGTTTTTGATGTTTCTGACGTTTCTTTGGCAAATGAGTTGATGAAAATTTTAAATATTTTGATTATAACTAAAAGCATTCCTTTTAATTCTTCTATAAAAAAGAATAGGTTACATCGTAAAACAGTTCAAGTGAGGAATAAAAAACTTTTTTTGTATTTGACAGAAGAATTAAAAGTTCCAAAAGGTGCTAAAAGTTCTATTGTTTTTGTACCATCGCAGATAAAATCTTCATCTTTTCTAATAAAAAAGCATTTCATTGCTGGTTATTTTGATACTGATGGTGGATTAAGAGGAGGAACTTTAGGGTTTACTTCTGCTAGTAAACAAATGATTAATGATGTTTCAATTCTTTTAACTGATTTTTTTATTTTACATTCTGTTGATAGATGGATTAATAAAAATAATTATCGAGAATATTATGGTATTAGATTACTTAAGAATCAAACAGATAAGTTTTTAAATAAGTTCCCATTCCGAAACAAAGATAAGTTGAACAAGATTGTTCGACATTTTCATGTGGGAATGCCGGAGCGGTCAAACGGGACAGATGATTAAGTTCAGTCCAAGCTTAGGTCGCTTCGCAGTTAAGATTCAAACTGTGATCGAAAGATACCTGTTAGCTTAGTGCTTACTGGGGTTCGAATCCTCATTCCCACATTTTTATATTTCTTAGATTCTGTCGAGTATAACGAGACTATGTTTTTCCCAGGTTTTTCTTAAAAAGCTGGTTCGTATCCCTCATTCCCACATTTTTATATTTCTTAGATTCTGTCGAGTATAACGAGACTATG
>CAYZMD010000016.1:15228-17143 GCA_964479425.1 uncultured Methanosarcinales archaeon
TTCCCAGGTTTTTCTTAAAAAGCTGGTTCGTATCCCTCATTCCCACATTTTTATAATTCTTAGATTTTTTGTTATGTTGAACGTAGTGAAACTTGTTTTTCCCAGGTTTTATTAAAAAGCTGGTTAGTATCATTCCTTCCCACATTTTTATATTTATTAATCTATTATATTATTTATAGAATTCCAATAATTCACTTATTTTAGAAATAGTTTTATTTGGATTTGACAATGCAAGTATTTCTGGGTGTTGTATTCCTTCACTAAATGCTATTGTATAAAGACCAGCTTCTTTTCCTGCTTCAATGTCTCCAGAAGTATCTCCTATATATATAGTATTATTAGGGTTTAAATTATATTTTTTTACTAATTCATTAAGAACAATATCTTTTTCATATACACTTCCTCGAATTTCAGTAAATAAATATTTTAATTTACTTTCTTCTATATCTTTAAATAATGTTACATTTGGATCTGAACTAACAATAAAAAGATTTACTTGTCGTCGATAAAGCTGTTCTAATGTTGTTTTAACACCATCGTATAAATTACATATTTGATATTTTTCAATATGTTTTTTAAATAATTCATCTTGTTTCTCTTTTGTTAAATCAGGAAAATGATGGTTCCAGAATTTCATATAGGGTATTGTAATAGTTCTTCTTATTTCATCTTTACTTATTGGTTCTTTGCCTAATTCTATAAACATTGAATTAAATATATTAAAGGCTACATCTATATTATTATTTAGTGTTCCTGCCCAATCAAAAATTATATTTTCAAACATAATATAGGTAATATATTTGTTTCTCTTTTAACCTTTTCCTTCTTTTGTCTCTTTTTATCATAAAGTAATATATTAAACCCAAACTATTACACAAAAACACAAACCAGTATAAAAATCAGTATATCAATGTCACCTTTTTGTATATTGGGTTTTTACTCTTTTTAAGTACTAACTCTCGAATTTTAGAAGGAGAACAGTTCTATTGATGAAATCCAAAGTATATCGTCAATAAAGAATTTAACATTGCGAAAGGTTTATAAACGAAAATGAAAATCATATAATATAATTACAGTTACGCTTATCGACTATATGCTTTGTTTGCATGTGGTCCGTGATAAAACAGGGATGACTTGTCTTTGCGACAAATAAGTGAGCAGAGATCTCACAAAAATTAAACTAGCCCAAAAAAAATAATAAACACTGGAGGTGTTTAGAGAATGAATGTAAAAAAAGCAATTAAAAAAGTGATTGCACTGGGTGCTGGCGCAACAATGATTGGCGCAACAATAATGGGAGCAATGGCTGCAGACCTTAACAACTATCCAAATTTATTTGTTAAGGACGGAGCTTTTAACGCGTACCTTATTGTTGGCGATGATGCAGCAGCAAAAGACGTTGTAGGTGCAGTTGATATTGCAACAAGTCTACAATTTAACATAAAAAAGACGACAACAGTTACTGTTGACGGCGGAAGTTCATCAACAGTATTATTAGATGGTGACAGTTGGGAAGTTGCAACAAGCACAAAACATTTTGAGCTTGGCGAAAGTTTTGTCGATGTTCAATCAGTAATTGATGATTCTGAGTTAGACGCATTGGCTGATGGAGAATTTAAAACAGGCAAAGGTTCTGCTGATTATGAACAAACATTAACGTTTGCAGCAACTGCTACAGCTGTATATGAAGAAGATACAGATAATAATGTGGTTGGCGAATTTTTAAAGATTGTAAATAACGCGGAAATTGCAAATTATACAATGACATTTACAACAACAGCAGATTCAGAAATCAATACGGCCAAAACAAGTCAACTTGAAGATTTTAAAGATAAGAAGTTGAAAATACTTGGTAAAGAATTTACCATTACAAAAGCAACTTTTGAAGGCACAACTGTTGAATTAACTTTGATGG
>CAYZMD010000017.1:0-16929 GCA_964479425.1 uncultured Methanosarcinales archaeon
GTTTTTATTCTCTATATTATCTTCTCTTCTAAATAATTCTATAAAAACAATATTTTCTAATATTCTCCCATAATCTTTAGGTTCATTAGCCAAAAAATGAATATATGCTGTGTCAAATAAATAAACTTTTGATTTAGATAATTCGCTCTTTTTGAATGATTTAGAATATTCTTTAACATAGCTTACCATAAATACGTCTTGTAGAGATTTTAATATGTTATACAAATCTTCTAAGCTATAAGGTATTTTATTTGACTTAAAATATTTTTCAAAAGCAGATATTGAAAAAGTATTACCAAATAAATTTAATAAGTATTTCATTGTTATTTCGACGAGCTTAATGTTTTTTAATTTCAACCTATCTACTAAATCTTTGTATAGAACAGAATCAAAGTAATTATTTATTAGTTTATTTTTTAGAACTGGAGAATCAGTCAATACAATCTCTGGAAATCCTCCATACTCTATGAATTTTTTAAAATGTTTTTTAATTTGAATTGCTTTATCACTATATTCAATATTTTTTTCTAATTTTACCTTTTTAAATCTTAGATATTCCCTGAAAGATAATGGTAATAGCAAGTATGGTAAAGATTTTCCTCTTAAAGATGTTGCAATTTCTTTACTTAATAGTTTTGAATTAGATCCAGTCACATTTACTTCATAATGTGCGTTAAGTAATGAAATAACAAAATTTTCCCATCTATCTACATTTTGTATCTCGTCAAAAAAAAAACTTAAATCTTTGTCAAATAATTCTATTGAGTATTCTAGAACTTTATTCAAATTTTCTTTTTTAAGCTCGGTCAACAGATTATCCTCAAAATTAATCAAGACTGGATTTTTTTGTTTTTTCATTAAACTATATAAGAAAAAAGTTTTTCCAGATCTTCTAGGCCCAACAATCACATTGGCTTTATCAAATTTTGTTTGAAATACAGTTAACTCTCTTTTTATAATTTCTTTAGGTATTAATTCTCTATATTTCAAAAGTACTGTCTTTATTTCATTCATATTCTTATATAGTATGTTCAAATATAAAAACTTTACGCTTTTACGTAAGAAATAGTATTAAAACCTTACGTATTTCCGTAAGGAATAATTATAATAGAAATTTGTCAAATATACTGAACCGCAAATAAAATCTTTAACTTTTGCGGTTCATATAGACTAGTCCGTAAAAATAGTTCATAATTTTACTTACGGACCAGTATATATCCTTTTATGCATAAAGAAGAATTAAAAGATTGTGTTCCTACTCTTCTCTAGCTTTATATGCTTTAGCTGAGTCATCAATCATGTAGAAAGGAATAAAACCAGTTGCTAATGAAGCACCTATTCCGACCACGTAGCTACCTACGATTGCTGCAAAATTCAATTTTTTCAGGCAGGTTATATTTTATTACTTCTTTAGCAATAACATTACCTAAAGGAATCCCTGCAACAACTGCCGTTGTTGGAAGTGCAAATTTAATTGCATTGACAGTACAAAACAACATTTCTTCTATGGTTTTCATAATTTAGATAAAAGCTATTAATTTTATAAATTTTTATAAATAATAATGTTTATTGGATTAAATAAACGATACTTTCTGCTATTGTAGATCTTCTTCCAGAATATCCTTTAAGTACAGTTCCTTCTTTATTTACGATGCCAGCTTCATACATTCTTTTATGCATTTCGCCATCTTTACCTAAAATTACATTTTTATATTCAGCAGTTGATTCTTTATCCATAATAATTAATATTGGTTCTGTCATTTTTATTCCATTATTGTTTTTTATATCTGATTGTAATATTTCCCTTGCATGTACTTAGATCAAGCACTCCTATTGGTTCTTCGTCTATAGGAACATAAAAACCGTCTTCTCTTTTCATTTTATTGGATCCGATTATTGCTCCTCCCCCATGTGTAGTTGCTTTTATTTTCAAAGGAGAATATATGTCTACTTCAATAGATCCACTTATTAAGGAAATTGAACCAGGATGTGAAACTTCTCCTTTGACTGTTCCGTTTTCTCTTGATAATGATAATTCAAGATTAGGATTATCTTTTGGTATTACAATTTCATATGTGGTTTTAGGACCTGAATATATATCTGTATTGTCTTCAATTTCTCTATATAGAATGTTTCCATTTTCTCTATTATGTAATAATATATCTCCTGTTTTCTTTTCTGATTTAAGGTAAAACTTTTTTTTTGGATTTGTTTTAATTTCTCTATATTCTGTTTTACACTCTTCTTCTAGTGGACTAATTTTTTCATTTTCAGTCTGTTCTGTTTTTATTGATATATTATAAGTCTCTGTTGTTTTTATACTTGTTGTATCTATTTCTTCTTTTTGTAAATTCTTTTTTGAATCTACTTTATCTTTTGTTTCTCTCATTTTCATTAATGTGTAGAAATCATCAAATGATTTTTGATTTTTGGGAGTTGTTATTTTAATATCACTTTCATCTGACAAGACGCCAGTTGAATTATATCTATTTTTTATTTCTCTTAATTTCATTAATACATTAAAATCGTCAAGTTTTTGCTCATTTTCACTAATGTTATTGTTTGGATCCTCTTCTTCTATTCTAGCAATTTTTTCTAATCCACTTACATTTTCATTATTGTCTTGTTTATAATTTGTTATGTTATTTTGAGAATAATTTATTGTTGTCTCATTTCTTTTTATAACTCCATCCTCAGGAATATCTGTAATTATAATTTTGCCATCTTCTCCTTTTGTTGCATATCTCCCATCATGTGAGATTATAATTCCATTTGCAATACTTTTTACTTTGAAATCAGATGGAATTTCCATTCCGTTAATTGTCAGCTTTCCGCCTATTATGCTATTACTAATTGTTATGCTCATCTTAATTTCACCTAACACTTAATCTTTTTCTTCAGTTTAGATTTAATCTTTAGACCGTTGATTACTTCTTTACATCTGTTTCTTAAAGTTACTTCAGTAATTTTTGCAGTATCTGCAACATTTTTCTGAGTTACTTTTTCGTTTAAGATTAAAGCTGAGATATAGATTGCTGACGCTGCTGTACTTAACGGTGATTTACCATTAGTAAGTCCTTTTTTATCTGCTGCCTCAATTATTTCTACTGCTCTTGATTGAACTTTTGGACTTAGTCCTAATTCAGAATTAAATTTTCCTAAGAAATCAATTGGATTACTTAGTGTCATTTTCAAACCTAATTTTTTAGCTAAATATTTATAATTTTTAGCAATTATTTTTTTATCAATGTTTGATACTTCGCTAATTTCTTTCAATGACTTAGGTAGTGCATGCATCTTACATGCTGCATATATACTTGCAACAATGATATACTCGCAACTTCTAGCTCTTGTAAATCCGTGTTGAGCAAACTGTCTATAAAGCTGTGCAGCTTCTTTTTCTACTCTTTCTGGGATATTTAGGCTATTTCCTAATAATCTTAGATTAGCTAGATTTTTATTAAAATTACTTTCCAGACTTGAACTTGTCCAGTTATTCTTTTTTCTGATTCTTCTAAACATCATTGCTTGTCTAGATGTTAGTTTTCTTAAATCTTGATTATTACCTATGTTAGTCGCTAAATTATTTGAAATTCTTGGATCCCATGGGGCTCCAGTTCTTGATAATTTTTCCATACTTTCAGAATCTGCAAATCTTTCTCTGCCAAAATTAACCATGCTTTCTTCTACTACGAATCCGCAATGTTTACAAATTATTTCTGCTTGTTCTCTGTTGTGGAAGAATTCTGATTCTCCGCATTCGGGACATTTCTTGTGTGTCATTGTATAGTAAGTAAACACCTAGTTATATATAAATGTATCGGATTCAGTGTTACTCTTTAGTGACAAATTACAAAAAGAGGATATTTTTTTCAATATAGAAAAGAATATACATACAAAACTACTTCACTATGTTCATGTGTTCCTTAAAGAAACCTTTATAAACAAACAGAATTTTAATAATAATAGTTAATGCTGAGGCATACAAACACATGTTCTCGGAAAACCATAATGGTGGATTTATGCGTTTTCTTGAGATTTTGGAGGAATGAAAAAAAATGGCAGAATTTAAAATTGTTATAAGCGATCCAAAAACCGGAAAATCAAAACAGATTGAAGTTAAGGATAATCAATCAAAACCTTTTTTAGAATTTAAAATAGGCGATAAAATTAAAGGCGAATTAATTGATTTACAAGGTTATGAATTCGAATTAAGAGGAGGATCTGATCATTGTGGATTCCCTATGAGGAAAGGTATCTCTTTTCTTAGAAAAAAGATATTAACTAAAGGCGGAGTTGGATTTAAGAACTTTGTTGTTGGTTTAAGAAAAAGAAAAACTGTTTGTGGTGAAAGAGTTGCTGATAATATCAAGCAATTAAACCTAAAGATTATTAAATATGGTAAGCAATCTTTATTTGAAGAATCTAAAGCAGAAGAAGCAAAACCTGAAGAAAAAAAAGAGGACGAATAGATGGATTTAAAACGATATTGGCAAAAAACTGAAGATTGGTTTAAAGATCTTCCAACTAAGATTAAAAATTTTCCTTCTTGGTTTATGTTATTGCCAAAAGATGAAAAAGCAGCATATATTAGTATTGTTGTTGGTTTTATCTTTATTGGAGTAGGAGTGGTATTTTTATAATGGCGGCAAAAAAAACAGAGAAGAAAGTTGTAAAAAAAGTTAAAAAGAAAGCTGTAAAAAAAACAGTAAAGAAAAAAGGATCTAAAAAGAAAGTTTTACTTCCTGAAGTAAATATAGGGATGGTAGGTCATGTTGATCATGGTAAAACAACTTTAACAGAAAAGTTGTCAGGCAAATGGACTGATACTCACAGTGAGGAACTAAAAAGGGGAATTACGATAAGATTGGGTTATGCTAATACTACATTCTATAAATGTACTAAATGTAAAGGTACAGATGCTTTTAGTGTATCAGAAGAATGTCCTAATTGTAAAACAAAAGGAAAAGTCCTTAGAAAAATTAGCATTGTTGATGCTCCAGGACACGAAAGTTTAATGGCTACAATGCTTAGTGGAGCAACTATTATGGATGGTGCTTTATTATTAATTTCAGCTTCTGAAAAGTGTCCGCAACCACAAACTAGAGAACATTTAATGGCTTTAGAAATTGCGGGAATAAAGAATGTCGTTATTATTCAGAATAAAATTGATTTAGTTAGTGAAGAACAATCATTAAAAAATTATAAGGAAATTAAAGCATTTATTAAAGATACGGCTTATGAAAAGGCTCTTATAGTTCCTATCTCTGCACAACATAATATTAATATTAATTTTTTAGTTGAGGCAATAGAGAAGACAATTCCAACACCAAAAAGGGATTTGAAAAAAGATCCTATGATGTTGATTGCGCGAAGCTTTGATATCAATAAGCCAGGAACACTTCCTAATGATATGTTGGGAGGAGTTTTAGGAGGAGCAATTATTCAAGGAGAATTTAATGTTGGAGATGAAGTCGAAATTCGACCTGGTTATGAAGTAGAAGAACAAAATAAAAAAGTTTATAAAAGTATATTTACAAAAATTGTTTCTATTGATTCAGGAGGAGTTCAAATTGATAAAGTACAACCTGGTGGAAGTATTGGAATGATGACAAGTTTAGATCCTGCAGTTGTTAAATCAGATAGGCTTACAGGAGGAATAGTTGGATTCTCTGGTAAAATGCCGCCTGTTATTTACGAAATGACACTTAATACTGATTTATTAAAAAGAGTTGTAGGTTCTAAAGAGGATTTAGTTGTTGATCCTATTAAAATGAGTGAACTTTTAATGCTTAATGTAAATAGTGGCGCAACAGTTGGAGTTGTTACTGAACTTAGTAAGAATAAATTTAAGTGTAGATTAAAACTTCCAGTATGTGCTTATAAAGGGTCAAGAGTTACAATATCAAGAAGATTAGGTAATAGATTTAGACTTATTGGTTTTGGTATTATTGAAGATTAATTTTTCTTTTTTTATAAATATTTTTTTAAAAAAAACAGTTAATTTTTAATTATCTTTTTAAACATTTTTTCTTAACTTCCCTAAATTTAATTAATGCTTCTTGCAACTCTTCTTGTGTACTCCACCAAGGTAATTTTCCAACATTAATTTCTCCACAGATATATATGTCGTAATTCATACTATAACTATTCATAGCATTAATATACATATCAAAGCATTCATAATTTTTGTATTCCATATTTCTACAATATTCTAATGCTAGTCCTGTATTTTCTGCTCTTAATAATTCTGCTACAATTTGTTTGTCATTCAGGCTATTATCAATTTTTCCTATTTGATGACTTACAATTGCTAATAACAATGCTATCACAAAGAATGTTAATAAAGGATGGTAATCTTTATTTACAACTCCTGGTTTTATTCTTTTTACTGGAGCTTTATTTTTTAGTTTTCTAATTTTACGTAAACTAGTAGTTTGTAGTTTCTTACTAGATTTAGGTTTAACTCTAATAGCTTTCTTAGCTTTAATCTTTTTATGATTAGTCTTTCTATTAGTATTAGCTTTACGTTTAACCATTTTAACCTCTTTTTTCTAAAATATGTGTTTTAGTATTTATATAGTTTGCGGTGAGATTTATATAATCTCTTGGTATTCTTTTTTTTATGGCGACTTGGAGTGATTGGTTTGAGCAAGCGGATTCTTGTTTAATTGATTTAGGTATTAAAGTGAATCACGAAGAAGATATAATGAGATTAGAACAAAGTGGATTGCCACACTTTAAGAAAATAGTTCTCAATGAATTTAATGAACGTGAAATAAAACTTTTTTTTGATAAATACAAGAATGTATGGGTAAGATTAGTGAATAAGGAAGGTAAAAGGAAATATAAATTCAATATTAAAAAATACAATGAGTTAATTGCTTTTATTGAAGATTATCCTAATCATAAAATATACTTGTTTGAGAATTGTGATACTCTGTATGGTGGAAATGTTATAACTTTTGATAAGGTTGTAATTGAGATGGTTAAAGGAGAACAAGATTTAGTTGGAAAGTCAAAAGTTCCTTTTTTTCATGGGTTTGTAAATGAATATGGAAGATTAGAATTTATTGAAAGCACTTCTTTAGATACGAAGAAAGTAGCACTGAATATTTTAAATAAATTAGAAATATCAAGAAATGAATATATTAAAGGATATTTTGAGTTTTTATATTCTCAAAAAGGAAAGGTTTATTTTATAGATTATAAATTAGGGTTTTAAATGAAATACGTAATTGAACATTTGGACGGAAGAGTGTATAAATGGTGTAATTTGGAATACACACATATCTTTGAAATAGTTGGTAAAGAGAATTTAATATTTACTAATGTTAAAGGCAAGAAAGGGCAAGAAATACTTGGAAAAATAGGTAAAGTATACAAAGAGTCAGTTACAGAATTAAACTTTCAGAATGTATGTATATTAGACCCTGCTGCAAAACAAACTTTTGATAAAACAGATGCAAAACAATTTGATTATTTAATCTTCGGAGGAATTCTTGGAGATTATCCAATGCGTCAAAGAACAAAAGACGAACTTTCTGATAAATTTCCTCAAGCACAGATAAGAAACATTGGTGCAAAGCAAATGTCAACCAACACAGCCGTATACGTAGTCCATGAACTCGCTAAAGGAAAGACTCTAAACGATTTCGATTTTCAAGATGATTTGGTTATAGAAACAGGAAAAGATGAAGAAGTTGTATTGCCTTATAGATATGTTAAGATAGATGGAAAGGTTATGCTTCCAAAAGGATTACATGAACATATTAAGAAAAAAGGGTTTTAGACAAGCATCCATTTATGCCAATATCTATTGCCACTAACCCATCTCTTCTCTAAAGATTTCTTAGAAATTTTAATATTTCTTCCACCACCTAATTTTTTAGGGTCAGGATCATTCACAATGATATTTGTTTCATCATAACTAGTTGCAACAACAAAATGTCCTGTTCCTCTTTTAGAAAGAATATTTAATAAAACAGGCTTTCCTTTATCTAAGTAATATTGCAACTTATATAGAGGATTATTAGTCAAAGTTACCAAATTATTTCTAATTAATTTTTTAGAATCTGGATGTAAACATCCTTGACAAAATTCATCAAAATGAAGTCCCATATTAAATAACAATTCTCTTAATTCCTTTTGACATGTTCCTTTTTTCTTAATGTTTAAGGCAATATACAAATCATCCTCAGAACAATCGATATTATAATGTTTTAAAAATATAATCAATGCAGCAGCGCCACAACTATTATTTCTTGTTTGTTGGAAATACATGTGTTTAATAATATTAATTTACTATTTAAACTTATATATTGTATACTATATAAGTGTTTATATACATGTTTATATACATGTTTATTATGACTAAAATAATTTCTGTTTCGGATGATGCTTATGACGCTTTAAAGGTGTTGAAAGGAGAAAAGGATTCTTTTACTGATGTAATTACTAGATTGTCAAAATCAAGAAAAACAAAATCTATTATGGATTTTGCAGGTATGTGGAAGGAATCAAAAGAAATGGATAAAATCTTTTCAGCAATTTCTAAAGATAGAAAAAATATAAAATTGAGAGAGGTTAAGTTTTAATGCATGTTTTGGATACTTGTGTAATTGTAGATTTTCTCCGAGGTAATGCTTTGGCTATTAATAAAATTCAAAAATTAATAGATACTAATCAACAAATAGCAATCACAACTTTAACTGTCTGTGAACTTTATAAAGGGGTGTATCTGTCCTCGAGGTCAGCAATAGAGGAAGCAAAATTAGACTCTTTTATTTCTACAATAGAAGTCATTTCTTTGGATATAGCCTCGAGTAAATTATATGGTAAGTATCATTATCTAATGCAGAAAGCAGGCAATAAAACCCAAGAAATTGATTTGTTAATAGGTTGTATCTCGATTATAGCAAATGCAACTTTTGTAACTTGTAATATTAAGCATTATAATAAAATTCCAAATATTAAATTAGTTAGTTATTAAGAATTCCCTCAAATATTCATTTGTTTCTCTTTTCTCTGGCGGAATATATGGCAGACCAAGAACAGAATAAACATCTTTTTCAGTTTTAGAAGCAATCAACTTTCCGCTTTTACGATCAAACACTCCATACTCAGATAATTTCAATCCTTTCTTAATTGCAATCTGTCTTAATAATATATTATGCGCTTTACTCCCAGTAAAATAATTCATAGCGCTTCCCCACTGATTCTCTTCAACAATACGTAAATCAACTTGTATTTTATTATCAAAGAAAATGCTTGATTTAGTTTCCCCTTTTGCAATTATTCTATTAACTTCTTTTTGCGTTGTAAAAAACTCAGTTAATTTTATTCTATTCTTGCATACGCATAAAATATCTATATCGCCAATTGTCTCTTTTTTTCTTCTCAATGATCCTGCAATCTCTGCTTTAATAACAATCTTCTCTTTAATTAATCTTTTAATAATTTTCTCAGCAATTTGTTTTGCAATTTTATACATAATTCTTTCTTTTTTTCTTATTTCTAAATTTTCACAAATTAAATGTTGACTTTTTTCCCCAAATCCAGATAATTTACTAATTTTATCGCTTTTACAAGCGTTTTTCAAATCAAGAATAGTTCTTATTCCTAATTCTTTATACAGTTTTTTTGTTTTTTTAGGTCCCATACCAGGGATTTCTAATAATCTTAATAATCCTGATGGAATTTTTCTTTTTAGAATTTCATGCTCCTTAATCTTTCCAGTCTCAATATATTCAACAATTTTTTTACCAATACCTTCGCCAATCCCAGATATGTCTTCTATACCTTTTAGTCCATATTTATCATAAACATTTTTCAAATCTCCAGGATAGCTTTCAAGAATTTGCGCAACCTTATAGTATGCTTGTGGCTTCCATTCAATATCTAATATCTCGAGAATCTCTCCCATCTGATGAAATATTTCTGCAAGTTCAAGGTTAATCATATAGCAATTATTGATTAAATGTAATATAAACTTTTCTACAAATAGTTGTTAATAGAGTTAAGAATACGTTTAAAAATAGAGATTGGTTTGGACTTTGTGTCTGTTTTTGTTGCAACGTAAGTATCTATTAATTTTTTATCTTTTCTTATTTGTCCCCTAAAAGGAGTAATGAATGCATAATGTTTATAAGTATAGTAGCAATGATAATGATATGGATACAAAAAGAGTATTGGCTAATGTTTTTTGTTATATCTTGCCAGTAATTTTAACTTTAGGATACTTAAATAATACTGAAAAAAAGGAAAATAAGCAAAATACAAGAATAATTAAGAATATTAATACAGATGAAGATATGCTTCTTAATAAAAAGATAATATATAAACTTATGAGAATGAAAGTCTTTAATCCTGATTATAAAATACTTTCTGAATCAATAATAAAGTTAGCTAAAGTAATTAAAGGAATTAATGGGGAGGGAAATAATATTTTTGATAAAAAGATAATAGACGAATTTATAAAATTAAATTCATTTAATCCTGATTCAAAAATAAGTTATGAATCAGTAATAGAATCTGCTGAAAAATATAATTATGAAGTATATGAAATAAACCAGATAAAGAAAAGTCCAGATATTGTTCTGTTAGGATGGGTTCACGGAGATTCATTAAAGTGTGGAATGAATGATGAAGTAGAGAGAGGCTTGCAAATAATTTTAGATAATTTACAAAAAGGGGATATATATGCTCCTGAAGGGGTTAATCAAGGTCAGATGGTTAGTACACAAACATACGAGATATCTTCTTTTCAGCGTTTCTTAGAAAAAAATGGAAAGGAATATTTTTCTAAGAACTTGAATCATTATCAAGCTATGAAAAATGAAATTATAGCTATAGGGTTAGATAATATACAAAATTATCAAAATCTTAGGCAAATTACAAATTTAGGTGAGCTTTATGATATTGCCAAGGATGACGTTAATTTAAAAAAAGAATTTGATTTAAGATTAAAAGAAGATTTTCCAAATTTATCTGAAGAAGAGTTTTCTGTTGCATTAATATTAACTGCAGAATTAATTCCAAAAGGGTATGATAACAGAGAGAAAAAATCTATAATTCCTGCATTATTGAAGTTAGCCGAAAACAAAAGGAAGAATCAAACTATTTATCTTACTTATGGTAAAGATCATATTGAAAGAAAAGTAATTTCTTCAGCTCTTAAAAAAAAGAATATAGATTACATAGTTCTTAATTCACAATAATGTTTTCTTCATTTCATATTTAATTCTTATCAAACCATATAACTACAAAATATAGAGAACTTTGATTAACCTCTAAAAATTGTAATTTTTAATGATTTATTTATATATCAAAGTTTGCTATATAGGGTTTCTTAAAACCCTCTACATTTTGAACTATCCAAACAAGTAGTAAGAATTATATATTTCTAATTAAATCATATTAATATGACACCAGAACAAGTTAAATTATTAAAAACAAAATCTAAAGATGAATTAATAAAAATCATAACAAATCTAGATAGGAAGCTTTTTAGGCTTATAAAAGATTTATTTAGAGAAACAGGAAGAAACGATACTAATCTTAATGATTTCTTTGCAGAAACAATCGAATATAACGATAAAATTAAAAAAGAAAATTAAAGAGTCCTAGTCCTAAAACATATACGATGGATGCAATTATTGCTTGTTTCCAATCATCATCATATCCGTATTTGATAAGAACGACAGTTATTGGAAATAATAATGCTATTACTATCCAAAAACTTAAGAAGTTTTGAAGTATAAAATTAATTATTCCGATAACAATTGCTAAAAATATTGCATATCTATAATAATAGTCTATAAAATTTAAAATTTTAGTGGTTTTCCATAATGCTAATGACATTATAAATGTTGAAATTACAAGTATTATCCATGAATTTATGTTTGCATATTTGACACTAGCTTTCACCTTAGCAGTAACTTTGCTTGTTGTAAAGTTATCTTCAATGTATGCATGATTATTATTAATATCCCAACAATCAATATTTACCATATTGACTCCTTCTTTTGCTTGAGTGACGAAGTATCCTTTCTCTACTGGACAATTATTTGATTTTAAGCAGATCCAACTTTCGTCGCCATAATTTATTTTACAACCGGAAACATCTTCACTTAAAGTATAATTATATTCTATAATTGGTAATGAATCACTAAATTCTACATCAATATTTCTTGGTGTTCTTACGTAATTTGTTATGTCTATAGCACTAACAGCTGTCATAAGAATTAAGAATATAATTAACATTGTTTTTTTCATAAAAAAATAATAAAATTAGGAATTTATAAATATTGTGTTTATTATAGCTTGAATTCAATATTTTGCTATGATTGGCAAAAATCCATTTAGTTTTTTCAAATTTTATCTTGTCATTATTACTGCACTTACCTTACCTATAATATCCTCTGGTGTTTTGGCATAGATAGTTAGAAAATAATTGTCCACATCTAGTTTTTTATCATATTCAAAACAAGTATCTTTAGTTATTTCTCTATAAATTTCTTTCCCTTCTATAGTATTTTCTATTAATACTTCATATTCTTCTGAAGTAATTCCAGTCCAACACACTTTAAAATCATCCGTAACCTTTAATGATGGAATGTTTTCTTGAATTTTATCTAATTTTAGAATTTCTAAATTATAATCTCCTGTATTAGTTTGATTATTTACATTCTCTTGAGAATAAGTAACTGTGCCTGTTGGTGTAACAGTTATTTTAACAGCTTCTTGACTAGCACAACCAACTAAAAAAATAAGAAAAAAAATAATTAATTTTTTCATCCTAGAGTAATCTCTTCAATGATTGGAGCTCTATTTTTATTTTTTACTAAGATATTAACAACTTGACTATCGCTTTCGTCATCATCATCTGTTACTGTAACAGTAACTTTGTATTCTCCCGCATCATTGTAGTCTGTTTTTTTGTTTGGACCGTTCATCCAACCTTCATACTCTATTTTTAAAGGGTCTTTATCTTCATCAGTTGCTTTTGCTTCTATGAAAATGCTATCTCCTTCGTAAACTTCAATATCTTCAATTTCTTTCAAAACTGGAGCTCTATTGTATTTTTTTACTTCTAACTGAATTCTTTGTGTTTGCTTATAGCTTCCATCGCTAACAGTTACGTATAAAGTATATTTTCCTCTATCTCCTATTTCAGTTTCCCATACTCCATTCTCATCTAATGGTTCTGAGAATGTATAAGTTATATTGTCTCCGTCAGGATCTGTACTTTTTACTTTTAATCTTACAGTTTCTTCTTCAAACACAGACATCTTTTTTATTTGTCCTGTTGTCGGTTCAATTTCAGCTTCTAAAGATGATTCTTCTTTTTCTTCTACTTTACTTTCTGTTTGACTATCTTCTTCTTTTAATTCTGTTTCTTCTTGATTAGCTTCTTTTATTTCTGTTTCTTCTTTTATTTGATTCTCGTTACTTTTGTTTTCTTCTTCATTCATATCTTTAACAATTTGTTTTAATTTTTCAAACTCTTCGTCAAAATCGTCTCTATTTTCTGCTACTGGTTCATTTTGCTCAACCGGATAACAAATCTTAGTTTTTTCATCACAAATTTGCTTTACAGCATTGCCACTAGGCTCTGTATATTTATAATCAGAAATATTACAACCTGCAATTAATAATGATAATATAACAATAATACAACACACCAATTTTTCTCTCATTTAGTAACCCCTCCATAAAAACAATTATTAGTTAGCATTAAGGAATAACAACTCATATATAAATATTTTGATAGAGAAGTCTTGTTATTAATTAAAAACAACAAAAGCAATAAAAGTTATAAATAATCTAAATTATAACATATATATGATTATAAATTTAAATTCGTTTAATGTTCGGATGTTTTTATTAGCATTTAATCGTAAGCTTTTTATAGTAGATATAGATTTTTTTCATTATCATTTTTATGGGGGTAATATATATGGAAGAAGATAATAAAGAGCCTATGGATTCTATGGAAGCTCAACCTGTTGTTGAACAGCCTGTTGAAACCAAGACTGAAACTGTAATACCTACAGAAAAAGTTGAAGAACCAAAAGCTCAAGTAAAAGAAACAAAATCAAAATTTAATTGGAAACCTTATGCTTATACAGCAGCAGCTATTGTTGCTTTAGTCTTAGTATATTTCTTGTTTTTCAATAATCCAACACCGACTGGTTCAGTTGTATCCGATATAGCTGGTACTGGTACATCAGACTTAACTAGTGCTGAAACTGTTAAACTTGATTTTTACGTAATGTCACAGTGTCCTTACGGAACACAAGTTGAGGATGGAATTTATCCAGTATTGCAAAAGATTGGCAATAATGTTGACTTTAATCTAAATTTTATATCAACAGATTTAGGAAATGGTGAATTTAAAAGTTTACATGGCGAACCTGAAACAAAAGGAAATATTGTTCAGCTTTGTGCTGCTAAATATAATCCAGATAAGTACATGGATATGATTATTTGTCAAAATAAAGATGCAAGAAGTATTCCTGATAATTGGGAAACTTGTGCAACTGGTCTAGATGTAGCAAAAATTAAATCATGTTATGAAGGAGACGAAGGTAGGGAATTATTATCAGAAAATGTAAAATTAGCTGAGGCAGTAAAAGCTTCTGGTAGTCCAACAATTTTCTTGAATGATATGCCTTATCAAGGTGGCAGAAGTGAAACTGACTTTTTAAGAGCTATTTGTAATGAATTTACAGACAAGCCTGAAGCATGTTCATCAATTCCTGCTCCAGTTAAAGTTCCAGTAGTTATATTAAACGATAAAAGATGTGGCGAATGTGATACAACACAGTTACTAGGTCAACTAAAAGGTTTATTCCCTGGAATGGATGTTAAGTTTGCTGAATACACAACAGAAGACGGTAAAAAACTATACGAAGATCTTAGTCTAAGCTCTTTACCTGCAGTATTATTCGGAAGTGAAATCGAAAAATCTGAAGGTTATACTCAAGTGCAAAGTTATCTTCAACCTGTTGGAGATTATCTATCTTTGAATATTGGTGCTGCATGGGATCCAAATAAGGAAATCTGCGATAACGATATTGATGATAATAAAGATGGTAATGTAGATTGCGATGATTCTTCTTGCGCAAATGATATTTCCTGCATGGAGAAAAAAGACATTCCTGAAGTTGAAGTCTTTGTTATGAGTCATTGTCCTTATGGAACTCAAACAGAAAAAGGCATTTTACCTGTAATGGAATTACTTGGTAAAAAGGCAGATATTAAAATAAAATTTGTAAGTTATGCAATGCATGGTGAAACTGAATTAGATGAGCAATTACTTCAACATTGTATCCAAGAAGAGCAAAATGATAAATGGCTAAGCTATTTGAAATGCTTTTTGAAAGATGGTAAAAGTGATGTTTGTTTAAAAGAAGTAGATATTGACACTACTAAGTCAGCTGAATGTGTTAAAGCTACAGACAAAGAATTCAAAGTAAAAGAATTATTTGCTGATAAAGCAACATGGCAAGGCGGAAGATTCCCACAATTCAATATTCACAAAGTGGAAAATGATTTGTACGGAATTAGAGGCAGTCCTGGACTAGCTTTGAACGGTGTTGCAATTGATAGCTTTGGAAGAGATCCTGCAACTTTACTTGACATTGTCTGTAAAGGATTCAAAGAAGAACCAAGTGAGTGTAGTGAAACTTTAACAAGTGATGCTCCAGCTCCAGGATTTGGCTTTGATGCAGTAGCTTCAGCAAACACAGCAGATGCTGGTTGTGGTGCATAAGTTTAAATATTATTCTTTTTTTTTATTTTTTTATGAAAAAGTTAATTTGTTTGATATTTCTTATTGTGATAATCGGTTGTTCTAGTGATAGTAATGTAATTAATGACTGTATTGACCTTTGTAAAGAGCAAACAATGGACTTAACAAGTGGTCCTTGTATAGGTAATCCTATTAAAGATGATTGGGTTTGTGATATTGCTCATAGTCCAAAAATTGCATTAGATAACCTACCTGAGAATCAATGTAGTGCCTATAGAAGCAAAGAGGCAACACATTTTATTGAATTGGATGAGAATTGCGAATTAATTAAGGTATACTAAAATGATAAAGATATTTGCCATGGGAAAAATTAAGGATAAGAATATTTCTGTTTTAATTGACGAACTAAGAAAAAGAGTAAAAATTGAAATTATTGAATTAAAAGATGAGAAAGTAACTTCAAATAAGAATGTTAAAGATTTAGAAGCTGAAAAGATTTTAGAGAAAATTAAAAATGAATATGTTATTGCTTGTGATGAACACGGAAAAGAATTTACGTCAATTGACTTTGCCAAACTGATTAAGAAGGAAGAAATGGGTAAAGATATTGTTTTTATTGTAGGCGGCGCTTTAGGCCTTAGTAAGAAAATTTTAGATAGAGCAAATTTAGTAATGGCATTTAGCAAACTTACATTCCCGCATCAGTTATTTAGATTATTTTTAGTTGAGCAAATATACAGAGTATATGCGATTAATAAAGGTATTAAGTATCATAAGGATTAATGATCGTGAGCTTCGTCTTCCATTTCTAATTCTTTAATAGACCTAGGTTGCTTAACTCCTTCATTATATTTCTCTAATTCGTCCATATATTCATCAAGTGGGTTATCAGACATCTTCGCTTAACTGCTCCCTAATTTTTTGTTTCATTACGTCTTGAATATCTTTGTATTCCATATTTAGCAATCTAATTTGTTTATGTCCTGTTATTTTTTCTATATCTACATTATGCTCCATAGTAATTTTTGGAAATTGTTTACAGATTTCTGGTCTTATTTCATATTGACTACATCTTTCATTTTGCCATAATGGACAAACATCATGGTCAACAAAATAATCTAAAATGTATACTTTATCATTGTCTGCGTCATAGTATACTTTTTTTGGTAGAA
>CAYZMD010000018.1:0-15918 GCA_964479425.1 uncultured Methanosarcinales archaeon
CTTTTCAATGATTTTTGAACTGTTGTTCTATCTAATTTAGTTTCTTTAGCTATTTCTTTAACAGTTAAGTATTCATTGTTTTTAACTAAATGAATTAATAGGTTGTGATCTGTTTTGTTTAGTCCAAAACTACATTTCATTAGCTCGCTAAATTTAAACGCTTTACATGCAAAGTCCATTTTTTCATACCTCTGTTTATGTTAATTTTTTTGCTTTTTATTAAGTTTTTTATTTCATTGATTCAATCTGTTGCTTTAATTGTTCTTTTGGTAAAAATCCAGAGAATCTATTTACTTCTTTTCCGTTCTTAAACATGACTAGAGTTGGAATAGATCTTATACCATACAATTGTGCAATCTCTGGGCTATCTTCTGTTGAACATTTAGCAAATGTAATATCTTTTACTTCATCACTTAGTTCTTCAAAAACAGGACCCATCATTTGACAAGGACCGCACCATGAAGCAAAAAAATCAACTATTGTATATTCGTCTTTTTCTATTTGTTCTTTGAAAGTTTTATTGTTTAGTTCCATCATATCAATCACCTGTGACAAGAAAAGGCACATTCGTTTATAAAGATTAGGGTGTTGTGAGGAAATGATTAGAATTATGTCACAGTTATCCGTTTAGGCATGCTTGATAAGCATTATTTCCTTTATTATAATGTGTAGGAATTTCATTTTTAATTTTGTATTTGATGTATGAATCATAGCCTACCCATCTTTCATCTAAGTATCTTAAATAATATTTTGAGTCTGTAATTGTGTTTACATCATAATCAGAATATTGTTGAAAATCGCTTACTTTCATTGCCTGAATCATTTGATTAAAATTTGGATCATTTATTCCATAATTAATTAATCTATTTATTGCTGGATAAATTACTCCTGGCCCTCCATTATATGATGCAAAAACATAAGCCCATTTATTTGACATTTTTTCAAAATTCTTAATGTTAGCTTTTAGAATGGTGTAAAATGAATTAATTTTATCTGTGCCGTGTTTGATTTGTGCTTTATAGTCTGTTGCTGTTATTTTGTCATCTTTATAACTTTGCATAACTCCTTTATATCCTGTTGGTGAAGTTTTTGTGCCTGTTACTTTTCCATCTTTAATAGTCAAAGCACCTTCCGCTTCTATGATTCCATAAATAAAACATGCGTCTATTTTTGTTTCTTCAGCAACTGTAAGTATTTCTGTTCCTAATATTTTATCTTTTAGGAAATTAGCTGCATTTGAAGTGGTAGTAGTACCACACCCATCCTTCTGTGCTTTCAATACAATCGTTCCCTCATTATTAGTTTCTCGACAACAATATTTATTATCTGTATTATCTACTAACTTAAGACTGCTTGTCATTTTTGTTTCACAACTACACGCTTTTTTATTCTCAACACCACCTATGCTACACTTAGGTACCTTATGACATTTCTTATCTTCTGTTGCTGGATTTTCTTTACCAACTGCATAACAATACTTTCCAGACGTATCTGTTCCGCAGTTATTGGTTGTTGTTTCTCCACACATACATTCTCCTCTCGTTGATTGTTGTTCTGCTCTGTCGCATTGATTTATGTCAGATATTTTTGGTTCAATTCTAATATGTATATCTTTTTGCCAAGGTAAATCGCTATATTTTAATCCATCACTTTCATCTGTTTGTGAACAACTATCTTTACCTTCTTTTTTATGTCTAAGCTCCATATGTACAATCCAATCGTGCGACGAACTTCCTGCTTTAATGCTTTCAGCTCTAACTTTGATTGATCTTTCTTTGGCTCTCTCTTGATTTCCTAAAGAACCTGCAATATAATGTGCTTCTAAATTACTAACTCTGAGTTTAACACCTCTTGCTGTGATTGTGCTTGATATTGGATTGTTTTTAGAAAGCTGTATCATATTTTCATTATATAATGTATAATGATCTTGTGTGTCAAATTTATGATCTCCATTTACGTCAAAAAACTTTAATGTAAATTCAACATAACCTGGGTTGTTTCTGCTTAGATAACTTAATCTACCAAATAGTTCATGATCATCTTCAATACTTACACCAGTACCTCCAACTTCAATTTGTTTTAGGATTGTTCCGTCATAAGTGTGTGTGCCGTTTTTATCAATTTCTTTAAGTACTGGCTGGAAGCTAGGAAGTTTGTGTCCATTGCTATTTTGTAATTCAATATACAAACATTGAGGCTTGTCTTGATCGGAATTAAATATTTGTGTTTTAAACATTAACTTTTCACCAGGATGATATTTTCTTTTGTCTGCTCCTTCTGGCATTGTAGGCTCGCCAATGAAATATGCTTTTCCGCCTTGATCCCAAAGTAATTCAGTATTTTCACATCTAAAAGTTTTAGACATTGGATCAAACGAACATGCTACTAAGTCTTGTTTTGTTTTATCTTCGATAGGGAAGTACCAAACGCCATCTTTGTGACCTTCAGGTAAACACTCGTCTTTTACTTTTTTATCAAATATATTTACTTTTACTTTGACGTAATCATATCTGTAAGAAGATTCTATTATTTTACTATGACTTTGATCTTCAAATTGTCCTTGTGTTAGTCTATTGCCTACTGCAAAAAATTCAGTTTTTTCTTCTTCGAGTTCCCAACAATCACATCCCCTGTGTGGATGATCTTCTCCGTGTAATCCATGTAATAATGCTCGTTCACAAGTCAATATTTTATTTCCGCCATTTTCTAATGCCGTGTCTTGATTAATGCAAGCTAATTGTACATTATAACTATCAATATTACAACCAGGAGAAATTTGCCACGCAACTCTATATTCATATCTAGCTTTATCATTGTATGGAATAGAACCTAAAAATTCACGACTAGCAGGCCAAGCATTGGCATATGTGTTAAATGAATTAGGATAACTTGAATCAATAATACCTTCAAAATCAATACCCCAATCGCCTGTCAATGAACCAAGACAAACCTTTCTCATAATACCTTGTGTCCCTCCTCCCAGATAATCAGTTAATACAGAATTTCCATATTCTTCATTTAATTCTGCAGCTGATTCACCTAATGAATCAAACATGCTTGATATTGTTAATTTTACGTTATCTAATCCTCCGTCGATTGATACGTCTTTTTCAAATTCTGCAGGTGCGCAACCTTTTGTAGCATATGTAATTAATTGCCATAATGAATCGCAAATATAACGTGTGAAGACTTCTTTACAAACTCCTCCATTTGCTTCTCCTGTTGTTTTAATTTGGTTTAAACAATTATTCATACCTGTCATGATGTTTTTTAATTGTTTTAGTCTATTGTAAATTCCAGATACACATAAACATTGAAATGTACTAGTAAATTGTTGAGGTTTTAACATTGGCATGTCTTCTTTATAGAATGGATTGTTTTGGCCAAAGCATGCAGGTTGGTCTCTTTCTTCAAAATATTTATATTCATTATAACAAGTTAATTTTATTCTGTCTTCTCTATAACTATATTTTTTGACGCTATCTGCAGCAATTCTTTTGTATTTAGTGCCTTTTTCTCCTAAACATTGACTTTTTTGTACAACATTTACAGGAGCTTTTACAACTTCATTATCTTTTAGCTTTGTTTCTTTATAGTATGAAGGAATATCATCCCAATCCATCCATGTTTGTTCGTTTATGAATGCAACTGTTAATGTTTTTGCTGCTTGAGGTTCATCCTTAATTGCTCTATCGACTTTTAGAAGTTTAGATTTTCCATTTACAGGAGGAGTTCTGTCCAATATATAATAAGCGCCATCAAAGAACCAATAAACTGAATTTCTTTTTAGTATATCTTTTGATACACCATCAGGAGCAGCTTTTTTTATAATAGCAATACCTTTTCTTTTGACCTCTTCTGTTCCTATACATTGTTTTGTTTTTTTTAATGCGGTTGAAATTTCTGTAGAACTTTTATCTGCTGTCCATCTTGCTGGTGTTTGATGACAAAGAAATCTATCTGCAGCCCAACGAAGTGCTGTTTGTAATTTTGTTTCAGATTCCCATTTACTATTACAGGCAGGACATGCTATCTCTAATTCTTTATCAGTTAAATCGTCTTGTTGATAATTTTTAATCTTAAGCTGTTTAATATCTTTATTATAGTCATTATAATCAGTTCTTTTTTTGCCGTTTGTTCCAGAAATAGGACACTGCGAATCTGGAAAGAAAGGTTCAGTTTTACAAGTAACAATTCTAAATCCTCTTGCTCCTGTTTTTGCAATAAATCCTGCAAAGCTTGCTATAGCAACAACTTTTAGTGCATCTTTAACTGTTGGTAATATTTGATCAAAAACTTTCATGCTTTTATTTGTAAAATCAATACTTCCTTCAAGTAGCCATTCAGGTAAAACTTCTCTTGGATCTATTCTGCTATTATCTAATAGATAACTAACCTCCATACATTTTTTCATATTCTTCAGGTCTTCATCTTTATTCTCTGAAAATCTTACAGTTACATCAAATGGAAATCTTATTTCGCCTCTGAAAGCTTTGATGAAGTCTTCAGTTGATAAACCTGTGAATTTAGAAACATCGTCCATCTTATTTAGTTTGTAACTAATAATCCATTTTGTTTTATCACTACTGTGTCTTATTGTTGGGCTACCTTCTGTTAATAATTTACAGCTTAAATTATATTTAGCATCTTTTTCAAATCTTGTAGCGGCGCATCTTTTTTTAATCTCAATATTATCAACATACCAATCTTTTGAATCGCCTGTGTAATTAAGTTGTAGGTAAAAATCAATTTGTTCATTGCCTTCCTCAATTCTATCTGGGCTAAGCATTGATGGCATTTGAAATTTAGTTAATGGAATAATACTGAATTTCATTTCTCCACTCCAACAAGTGCCAATTGTAAACCTTAATTTTTCAGATTCTGATTTTAATCCTGAAATGTCTGTCGCAACTAATTCTATCTCAACATCAAATTCATCTTCTCTTTCGCCTGTAGGTTCGTCTGTTTCATAATTAGGGTCTTTTGGAATGTAATAATCATCACTTGCACCTTTGAACATACTTTCTATATTGACATCATCAAAATAAAACCATCCATCCATGTCAGAATTAACTGTTGCATGAATTTTTCCTTCAACTTTTAAGTCTACTGTTGCGTTTGGTTCTGTTCTTCCAGAAATATCAACTCGTGTTCCAAAAGTTCCTTCGTAAATAAAATATCCACTGCCTGTTGCTTCTTCTGGACTAATGTCGGTTATTACAGGAGGTGTTGTATCTTTATTTACAATAAATGATTTTATATCTTCGTTGCCTGCCAAGTCTATTGCTTTGACTGAAATATAATTTATGCCTTCTTCAATTGGTAATATTAATTCAAACACTCCAAGAATTGTCTTTGGGGAATATTGATGTTCAACTTCACATTTATGTGCTGTATCGTAAGGAAAATCTTCTATGGACTCTCCTGATATAGTTTGTACTACTAATGCTTCAGATTTAGGTCCTTCAACACAATTTTTATCAACCATTGAAATTTGGTATCTATATGTTTTTCCTGAGCCTGCCCAATGATCTGTTATGCTGTTTGTATCGCCGTTTGCTATTAATATATCATTTCTATATATATTATAATATTTGTAGTCTGGATGTTCTGTTCTATTCCATTTGATTGTTATTCTGCTTCCTTTTATTTCTTCTAGCTCTGGTGTACTAGCAACTCTTGTAATTGAACCAGGCTTTTCTGTTGATATAGTGTAAATTAAAGTTACATTCTCATCAACGCTTCCTTTTATCTCTACATTAACTTCGTCAGCAACAGCTTTTGGTGGTGCCTGTGTGATTGTTAGAGTTGGTTTTTTTGTGTCAACTATTGTATTATATAGATATTCTTTTTTATTGCTTGCGGAATCTGTTACTGCAAATAATAATTCATTTTGTTGATTAGAATTTAAGGCAACTTTATTGAATTTGAATATTCCCTGTGATCCTGTTCCTGAAGTTGTATAACGTTTATCAGTTGCTCCTCCATTAACTTTTAGTAGTAGGTATGAGTCTGGACCTGTTGTTCCTTTAATATCCATATATCTTGAATTAGAATACTTTGGAATTGATATTTCTAATTTATTTTCGCCAATTATTTTTGTTTTGAGTGATCCTTCTGCTGATTTTTTATATTGAGTTATAACTTGAAAATAATATGCAGTATCTTCCTCTAAATTATCAATTGTAATACTGTGATCTTTTGTATTTGTAGAAGTAGCTGATTGTTGATTCATATTTATTTGTTCTTTACTCCATATTATATGTGCATTAATATCTATATTTGTTGAGAAGTTAATTATTGCTTGATTTGTCGTCGTGGTTACAACAATCTGACTTATTGTTACTAACGGATTTGTTTTGAAACTTAATTCGTTAGATTCTATCGCTCCTTCATTAGTCTCGGAAGATACTTTGAAAGGATAAATTGTATCAGGTTCTAAATTATCAATAGTCATATTGTGCTGAGTTACAATGTTTGTGTCTGATTTTGTTTTTGTGAATCCTTGATCATATAGTGTTTTTGAATTTGAAAGAATATTAGTATCCCATGTAACTTGTACTGATTCTTCATCAACAGTATATGTTTGAACATTTGATATTGCTAATTGTTGAGCGCTCACAATAGGTAAAGACAACATTATAATTATCATCATTATTACTATTGCTTTTTTCATTGTATTACCTCAACTGCTGGGAGTTTCTCTGAATTCTTCTTAAGATCAATAAAAAAATTCTGCATCTCAGGAGAATCTTCTTCTTTCATATCTCTTAAAGATACTGCATGAAATATTATACTTTCTGCATCTTTTATATTTGTTGCCTTCCATACTCCATCATATCCGCCAACAAACTTATCATCTTTTAATATGTAAATAGTTAAATTATATTCAAAATCTTTGTCTGCTAGTAATGTTAAAGGTACTGATTCACCTTCAAATTCAGGCCAGAATCCGTATGTTGTATGATCATTATGTTTTAATACAAAGATACCTCTTTCACCTGATTTAAGTTTTATTTCATTCTTAAAAAATTGACTATCAATATTATGTTTGACAACACTATAATTATATATTTTTTTGATAGGAGTTAAAGCAATTTCAACTTGACTTTGGTATTGAGTATCAATTAATGTTTTGCCAATCTTATAATTGTCTGCTTTTGCTTTTATGACAGCGCCTGAACAATATGGCACTTCTGTATTAAGTCCTGCTAAAGCGCCACCATCTATCCAATCTGTTTGACCTAAATTACATTTATATTTGAAACATTCAAATGAAATGTTTGCTAAAGGTACTTCATAACCAGTAACTTTGTTTATTGTTGAAATTGTCATAGGAGTATTTGCTAGCGCGCAGTATTCTTCGGATAATGGAGAATGTTCAAAATCCCATGAAGTTGTTGAATAAGTTTCTTTCTTTCCTTTATTATGGTCAATGACTATAGGGAATGCAAATCTGAAGAAAAACTCATCATTTCTTCTTGTTTCTTCATCTCTTATTGTAGTCATTATTGGGTATTGTAAATCATAAGTAAAATGCCACATTTGCAGACATAAATAACTAATATCTACTACATTAGGAGCATCTTTTCCTTTTTGCATGCCTGATTGTAATAATAGGCCGTCGCTAGGTCTAACATTAAAGTCAAATCCCCAACTAGGTTCGTAAGCAAATGTTGCATGCATATTAGGATAGTCATTCTCACCAATACCTTTTATATAATGATTTTTTATGTATATTTGTTCTTCTGGAACGTCTCTATGGTTAGTGTTTAAAATTCTAACTAATGGGACATTGACTTGCAAAAGTCTTTTTATCTTATCTTTAATTTGAGGCTGGAACCAAATTCTTGGTGAACATCTTAACTCAAAATTTGTTGTTGGTATGCTTATATCTAATTCCATTAAGTCTAAAGTTATTTCTTCAAAGAATAAATCTTCATTTTCTTTATTCATTATGTCTGTTGCTAATTGTAATATCTTTTTCATTCTGATATCTTTTGTTATTGTAAATCTATCAATGTCTGTAGTTGCTTCTTGAGTTTTTACTTCTAAAGGCCAGATTACGTCATATACAGTGTTTGCTTCTGAAAATGTTACTTCTGTTTTTAATGGTTGTAATTCTGTTATATTGAAATATTTTAAACTTTCAAAATTATTAACGCATTCATATAATCTTTTATCCATTGATTCTTGTAATTGATATTCTATATATTCCTTAGGAGGAATTCTATTCTCGTTATTGTGCCACCATAAAGGAACTTTAAGATTAGGAAAGTCAGGATGAATGGCAATATAGCTTGTAATATCTTCTTTTATTGCTAAAGGAAATTTTAAAAATCCGCCATTTTGTCCCATCTTATTCATATCGTCTTTTGCAATATCCTCTATACATTGTTCAACAAATATGTATAGTGGTACAATGCTTTTTGGTACATTTACTTTTTGTTTTATTTGAAAAGTTGATTGTTGCATAAATAGAATTAGAGCAATGCCTAATAATAGCATAATGCCTATTATGATGAATACAGTTATTTGCCCCCTCTTTTTTTGAAATCGTAGATTTCTAAACCACCAAAAATCTTTGATTTTTCTATGTTTTTTAAACATTTTCAATTATGAATATTTTGTTGTATGTAAAGAATGCAGTTATTAGTAAAACACTTACATAAAATCCTATTATGCCTGGTATTAAGTTGCCTAAAAACCCTGCAATGATGAATAATACCCCTAAGAATGCATATGATAAATAATATTTTTTTATATTGATTAATTCGTTGCCAGTCTCAATTAAATAATGTTTTTTTGTTAGAAATTTTATGTATAAAATAGAGAATCCATTTATTATATATATTAATAAAGGCATAATCACTAAAAGATATAATGGTATTGAAGCATATATCTCTAAAGAATTTTTAAAATTAATTAGCCAGGCTAAAAAACCAGAAATTTTGTTGAATGAAAATAATAGGATTACAAATAATACTGTATTTAATGCAAAAAATTTTTTGAATTCTCTTTTTTTATCTAACAATTTACTCCAGACTATGGTTTTTATTATTGAATAATTTATTAAAAGTATTATTGCATAAAATATTAATGTAAGGGTAACTTTGCTGGATGCAAGTTCTATTGAATTAATCTCTGATAAATTAAGTATGTTTTGTGTTTGGTTAGATAATATAAAACTAGATAATATAAAACCAAATATTCCTGTTATTATTAGAGCTATAAATAAATGTAATAAATCTAGGCCGAATATAAATAACCCTTTCTCTTTTAATTTTTTTAATGATTTTTTGTACATTTTAATCCCAGTCTAGATTGTAATTTATTTGTTCTGCTTCTTCGTCTATTTCTTCTTTAACGCTGCTTTTAAGTTCAGTATCAATTATTTTATTACATACAGTGCCATCAACAATTGCCTCAACGTTTGCACAAATTGTATTGAATTTATTTTTTGATCTTTGTATAATTGCATTTTTGCCTTTTCTTGATTCGCTTTCGCCCATTTTTAATTTTAATTCTTTTAAGATGTTTACTGTAACATCACCCTCTAGGTAAATATCAACAGTCATATCTTGTGTTTGTGCATTTAATCCAAACGTAATTTTGTATAAGTATTCTTTAATAGGTTTATCAAAATTATCTATGCATACGGATAGATTTTCATTGCATCCTATTGCTCCATTAAATTTTGTACAGTTGGAATCAGTCTCGCAAGTTGCAAATACTGTGCTTCTCTCACCTTCAACGTGCGCTGCTATTGGTGCTAATATTTTACCATAACTTTGGTATGGTGTTATTAAGACGCCCTCTGAATTATCTCTTGGAACATATTTATGACAGTATAATTCTTCAGCATTGCCTGATAATGCTTGACCCCATGGATGAGAGTTTAGCCAGTTTTGTAATTTATCAAAGGCTTTAAATTTAACATTTATATTGAAATATGAGAACAAACTGTTTGCAGCTGTTGCTGATGTTACTGCATCATTCCAAGCTTTACCTACTGTCTCGTATCTTCGTTGAGGTACGTATATTTGTTCGTATGCTGCTTGACAGATTTTTTTTTCTACAGAACCTTCGCATTTAATATTTCCATCTTCATCTCTTTCAACTTCGCCAGAAGCTCCTGCTTTTAGAACTACGAGTTTGGTACTTGTAACTTTTCCTTCTTTATTTTTAATTTCTGCATAACCTGATACTTTTATAGTGTTGTAGTATATGTCTTGAATTCTGTAGGATTCTTCAATTTTTTTTGAAAAGGATTCTTCGTCTAGACCTTTAACCTTCTTTTCATCTTCTAATTTTTTATATTCTTCCCATGTTACTTCTCGAAATTCGGTTCTTGTTTTTCCGTCTGTTCCTTTAATGTGTACTGCAACATTTTGACTTACTTTATGAGTTTGAGTTAATTTATTATTTCCTTCTCCCGATGTTTTAACGTATCTTTTAAGAGATCGAGTATATTTTCCTGTTTCCGTTTTTTTGTCTGTTTCCATCTCGGCTCTTACTTTGTATACTTTCTCAACTTTTTTATCATCTTCAGTATATGTTTCTTTAGTCCAGCTATCTGCGAATTTAGGTTTTGCGAAATTTTTCCTTGTATGTACAATCTCATCTTCTAAATCATATACTGTGCGATATGTTGGTTCTTCTTTTGTTCCTGTTATTATGGATAATTGATTTTTTGATTGTTCAATAGTTCCACCTGCAGGAATCTCTGGGAAACCGATTTGTGATAATAAATTAGAATCAATATCTGAAATATAACCATATTCTCCGTCTGCTTGTTTGTAATATATGTATCCTTCTTCTTTTGGCTTAAAAGTTTTATCTGTTACTATCCCCATGTATTCTTCTGGATTATTTGGGTTTATTGTATAGAGAACCTTATTTTCGTTAACTATTTGATATAATTTCCCGTCTTTATTTATTTGTAGTGACTTAACCTTAGCATTAATTAAATGTGCTAAATAATTAGGAACCCTTGTATTGCCAATGTATGCATCTGAATATGTTATGTCTCCATCTTTCTCAGTTGTCCTATAATGAACAATAATCTTTTTCTTGTCCACCATTGTTTCTTTTTTGTAATTATATACTTCTGTTCCTTCTTCGCTTTGTACAACAGTTTTTGTATATCCACTCTCTGTAACTCTAAATATTTCTTTATCTTTTACTTTTATTGCTTCTTCGTTTTCTTCCATTACATATGTGTGTTTTTCAGTTCCAACCATATAGGAGTATCCAGTTCCCTCCTCCTTAAATGTTTCAATATTTGAACCAATTTTTTTTATGATTTCTTTTCCAACTCCAATCGCGATTGTTTTTCCGCCAATAATAATGTCTGTAGTTTCACCTTTTGTTGCAGTCATTTTAGAATAATCTTTATTTGATGTTGGTTTGTATATTGTTCCGTCTTTAGAAGTAAAAGTATCATCTGTGTTTATCTTTAGTGTGTTTTTATCTGCGGTAAATGTTTTTGTATTAGGATCATATTTAGCAGTAGCTATTTTTTTTCCAGCCTTATCAGCTATACCTAAGTTTATTGCAACTGATAAAGGTGCTGAGACAGTGTAAAGTTTGTCTGTTGTACTTGCTAATCTATATGAATAGGTAAATATATCTTTTTCAATGTCTGATTGTTTAGATGCTGTATCATCAATTACATCTATAGTGGGTTCGGCTGTTTTAGCAGGAGGTGTTGTTGTAGTACCTGTTGTTTGAGCATTTACAACCATACTAACCATTAACAATAACATAATCAACACAATCACTTTATTCTTATTCATAGTCCCACCGCCTCACATGCATCGTAACCTTGCGGTAAATCTAAACTTAAACCTTGTTTTGCATTCTTTATTCCTTCAATTGCGTTTATAATTTTACCAAATGATTTAGTCATTGTGTTTACTGTACATACTCCTGCAGGAATATTAAAGAAATGCTGTGAAGGATTACATAAGTAACCTACACCGCCATATAATAATGTAACTGGATCTTTTAATATTGCTTTTATTTGTCTGGCTAATCTTTGCCAAATATGAACAAATGGTACTAATTGGAAAACCTCACCATATACATATTTACATTGTAAATATTCATGTTGATCAACACAAGCTTGTCTTGGCATTCCAAGTGGTACTTGATTTTGTAAACAATCAATATATCCACATTGTATTTGTCTATATTTTTTCATATTTTTAACAATTCCTGCAGGACATAATGCTGCAACTGATAATATTAAGCTATCATCAGTGTTTTGTGGATACATACCAACATCTGAAAATCCTCTTTGAGCAAATTTGTCTGATAATGAACCGTCTGTTACTGAAGCTTGATTATACCAACCATTAAGTTTTGTTTCAGCCGCACCACAACTACCCCATTGACAATATTTATTCAAATAATGTATTGCTTTTTTGAAATAATTGAAAAATTGATTATTTTGTAATCTTGTATTATGTGCTTGTAATGCTGTAACTGGATTTGTTTCAAAAACAGCTGTACCAATAGTTGCAAAGCCCCATATTGTTGCAATTCCGTTTAGTATACCTTCAAGTTGACATATTTTATCTGTAATGTCTAATAATTTTTCTAAGAATTTAATTTTATTGGCAATCTTAAAGAATGTGCCTCCTTTAGCATCTTCAATTTGTTTTTTTATGTTTTCATCAAGAGTACCTAAAGGCATATTATAGAATGGAATTACTATAGAAAAATTTTCCATCTCTTCTCTGAATACTGAGTTTCCAACTTGTGTCACAATACCAATATTACAATCAAATTTTAATTGCTCTGTTTCATTTGAAAAATCTTCTTTGATTAATTTAAATTTTACAATTTGTGTATTGCTTGCAGTATATACAGAAATAGGATCATCCACTAAAAAATCATTATCACCTTTACAATCATAAAAAGTGGTTTCTAATATTTTTGCAGTTGTCAAATGTGATTTTAATTCTACAGCTGCATAAACGTCATAATTAATAAGAGGTGTTGTTTGTTTATCAATTTTCTTAGGATATATGTCAATTGCATCAATATTCCAGAAATTATCAATACTATTTTCTCTGAATAATATTTCAATTTCATCTTCTATAATTAGTTCATTACTGGCAAAATCATTAAGTATAAGTTCATAAGGTATTTCATTTGCATTGCCAGGATATGGAAGTAATGTTCCAACATCTTCCCAAACACATTTGTATTCTTTTACTGTAGTTGTTGTATATGATTCTGATGGTGTGCTTGCTTCTGCTTCTGGAGGAGCTGTGTTTGGTATTTCAGTTTCAACTTCTTCTGTAGTATATCCATCTTCTTCACAGACACCCGGAATTAAGTTTGAATCTCCTCCTATTAATTTGGATAAATTAGCATACGCTTTTATAGGTATATCATCAGTTACGTAAGCTTCAATAGTAATCAAATCTCCACTTTGATAATAACTTGATCTAGTTCCTGAATCTTCACTTGCATAAATTGTATGGCTTATTATTTTGGGTGCTTTTTCATCATATATTATTGTTCCTTGCTGTATACCTGTAATAGAATTGCCAACATCGTCAGTTGTTTTATCATTTAAATAAATAAATTTAACACTCATATGTTCTAAATTAGGAATATCTGCAATTCCACTACATTCATAGTTACTTCCCATTTTAGTGCAATTTGATGCACGTGCAGCAGAATAGGTTGGAACAAGTCTTGATAAATCAAATACAGCAGCAGCTCCAATTTCGCCTCTTTCAATAGCCTCATATAATGCTTGTTGACTTGCATAATCTCTTATTTGGTTATCAGTGCTATACCAATTATCCATGCCACTTCCTGATTCTTCAATTATTGCTATAAATTTATTTGGCCCTTTTTTTACATAACAAGCTACATCATCACAATTTTCTGTTCCAACAAATAATCCTTTTGGAGCTATGCCATCTACTATCCATGTGTATGACATGCTGGTGATTAATTCTGACCCTGCTTTATCATAAGCTTTAAGAGGAATGTTTACAGTATGAGGACCATCACTATCGAATTTTACTGGAACTTCTTCCCACATACATTCATAAGCATCTTCGATTTTATTACAGAAACTTGCAGAAACAAATTCATCTTTATTATTTGAAAATAAATTTTTATAGTTTGCTTGAGCATTAACAACATCTGTTTTGTCATAAAATGTTGCATACATATCATATGTTCCGCCTGTTCCGCTTATATAATTATAAACAGTTGAATCTCTTTTGAAAATTAAACTATTAGCAACTAGTGTTGGGGCGGCTATATCAACATCCATTTCGTTACTTGTTAATGTTTTTGATTGATCAAAATTATCTGTTGCAGTTATAGTAATTGCTTGCAGACCTTCTGTTGTTAAGAGAACTGATTCTTTTCCATCATAAGTACAACCAGTAAACCCTGATAATATTTTATTATTAATTTTTATTTCTTTAATACCTGAACATTTTCCGCTACATCCAGAACCTAAGCAACTTCTATCAACAACAGTGAATTCAATTGTTGCATTTTTGCCTATTTGTTCTGGCTGTTTTGTAATGGAAATTTCAGGAGCAAAAGCGTCTACATAATATTCTTTAAATTTATTTTTTATTTCTACTCCAACAGTATTATATAACCTTACAAATAGTCCATATTCTGCTGGGTTAATGCCATCTATTTGATCTTCATTACTGCATTTGTAATAACCTTCTCCAATTAAAATACAACCCTTGTTGAATTCTTTGTTATAATAATTAGTCCAAAGTTTTACTTCATCATTTTGGATGACATCTCCATCTCTATAAACTTCTGCGCTAATTTTGACAGTGTCTGTAGTTTGTATATAATTATCTATATTATCATTACCTGTAACTTTTATATTTCTTATGTCTTCAGAAGCAAGAGCGCTTGCACTATAAAATGGTAGTCCAATGACTAAGAAAATTATGAATATGCTTAATGATTTAGTATCTTTCATTTGAACACCGGCATTATTTTATCTTTGTATGATTTTGTAAGTTCATTATAGTCAAATTCCATATCTTCAATAATTCTATCTTCTTCAGGTATTGAATATACATCTTTACCAATAGCATATAATGTTAATTTAGTATTAGTAGATATTTGTTCAGGCGTAATTGTAATATTTCAAATAAATACTGCAGACTGTAAAGATTTCATTTCCATTTTTTCTTCAGGTATTGTTTGGCAACTTTTGATTAAACCAAATAATGCTTTAACGCATCTTTCTTTAGGAAGTATACTGAATTGTTCATTATTAATTACGCTAATATCAACTTGATAGTTTCCTGGTACAAATTTTTGTAATGAACTTTCATTCTCATAATAAAAGACTATTTCATGATCTTTTTCACCTATATTAGGCAATTTTATCATTGATATAACAGCTGTTTCGTTCTTTTTTAATTTTAATTTTGTGTTTTGAAACTCCCACCTTGGTTTTAAAATTTTCTTTCTTATATCAACATCTAATTCTTTAGATTCCCATAATTCAACAGTTTGTAATTTTTGTGATCCATCAAGTAGTGTTGTCATTATTTTACTTTCTCCTAAATAATTTTCATGTTCATATGTTACAACTCCATTAAGTGCAACAGGGAATTTTTCATTTAATTCACCCTTTTCATTAGTTGTGCCAATAATGCAACTTTCGTCATCTACAGTGTACATTACATTTACATTTGGAATTGGCTTCTTATTATATTTATTAATAATATTTATACTAATATTTCCAGAATTTCTTTTGTCTCTATCGCATAACATGGATGTTGTATCAAAACTTATTTCTTCTAACTGAACAGAACTTGCATTCATTACTTCATTATTTCTTATATTTGCTTCTATTGCGAATCTGAATACATAACCTTTATTATTAAAAGCAGAAGGGTC
>CAYZMD010000019.1:0-15899 GCA_964479425.1 uncultured Methanosarcinales archaeon
CTCTTATTCATTTTAATTAGTTTTTTTATTAAATATAAAATTCATACAATGTCGGAAATGTCATCATGAACTTAAATACAAAATCAATATGCAAAAAAAGAAAACAAGAAATTATTCTTGATTATGTTAGAAAGATTTATGAAAAAGAAAGACGTTTTGTTTCTAAGAGAGAAATAAGGAATATTTTTCATGTTGAATTATATAATTATTTTAAAAATATTTTTGATATGTATCGCCAAATAAATGTGGAAGTTCCGTTATGTTACTGTCCACGCGATTATGCTGTTAATAAAATCCTTGAATTTGTTAAAAACAGATCTAAGCAAGGGTTATATCCTACAAAAATAGAACTGGAACAAGGATTGCGTATACATATTAGAACTTATTTCAAAAATTTAAAAGAAATATATGAAAAAGTAGGCATTAATTTTAAATTATACGAAAAAAGAAAATATGAAATTGAGCACCCTATATATTCTGAGAAAAAAACACAAGAAATTAAAAATAAAACATTTAATTATCTTAGAAATAAAACAAAAAAAGGATTTTATCCTGGTGTGAATCAGATACAGAAGGAGCTTAAGATTGCATTTTATAAGTATTTTTCCAATCCTTATGAAGCTTATATTTCTGCAGGATTAGAATATGAAAGAGTATCTCCAATAACTTTGGGTAAAAAGAAAGAAGAAATGTTGACAAATATTTTTTTGTTGCTACTTGATGAAATGTCTTATGAAATTAAAAGGGTTTCAATTTATGATAAACAAAAGTTTAACAAGGGCGAAGATATACGTGCAATAGACATCAATAATAACGAAGTTCTTATCGAATTAAAAGCATATAGAAAAGACTATAACATAATTAAGCGAGAAATTGAACAATTAGGTTCGTATATGAAGAAACAGAAAATAAACAAAGGATTATTCATCACAACATCAAATAAAGTAAATTATAAACTTCATAATATTAAAATCATAAACGGATACAAATTAATTGAATTATTAAAAAAATATAATCTAAATCATCTTATTAAAAATATTAGGTGGATTCAAGAAGAAAGAGTAAATTTATACGATAGAATAGAATTTAAAGAGAGAAAAAGGCGAGAAATTACAGAATTCATAATTAATCATCATTCACTACCTTCAGTAAATGAGATTGAAGACAATCTAAAAATAGATATGAGGACGTATTTTAACACAGATTCATTAAAATATTTAATAAAAGAAATAAAAAATAAATTTAATAACGATAGTGATTCGCTTTGTAAGGCCCACCGACAGGTATTCCTAAATACTTGGCTTGCTTCTCATTCAAAATATCAATCTCAACACCTATCTTTGCCAGATGTAGTCTTGCAACCTCTTCATCTAATTCTTTAGGTAGAACATATACTTTTATTTCGTGTGGTTTAGTCCATAATTCTATTTGTGCTAAAACTTGATTTGTAAAGCTATTACTCATTACAAAACTAGGGTGGCCTGTGCTACAAGATAAATTAACTAATCTTGCTTCAGCTAAGACAAAAAGTTGTTTCCCGTCAGGGAAATTATATTTATCAACTGGGCATTCGCTTCCCTTAATCACTTCTTTTCTTACATCTGATTGTTTGTTTAAGTCCTCAATATTAATTTCATTATCAAAATGTCCAATGTTACAAACAATTGCTTGGTCCTTCATCATTTTCATATGTTCAAAAGTAATAATATCACAATTTCCTGTTGTAGTCACAAAGATATTACCTTCTTTTGCAGCATCATTCATTTTCTTAACTTCGTAGCCTTCCATAGCTGCTTGTAGAGCATTAATAGGGTCAATTTCTGTAACAATTACTCTACATCCATATCCTTTTAATGATTGACAACATCCTTTTCCTACGTCACCATAACCCGCAACAACAGCAACCTTGCCAGCCAACATGACATCCATAGCTCTCTTAATCCCGTCAACAAGTGATTCTCTGCAACCATACAAGTTATCAAACTTACTTTTTGTAACAGAATCATTTACGTTAATTGCAGGAAATGGTAATTCTTTAGACTCCATCATCTGATATAATCTATGAACACCAGTTGTTGTTTCTTCACTAACGCCTTTACATTCTTTAGCAACTTTGGCCCATCTTTCTTTATCTTCTGCAAAAGTTTCTTTTAAACTATCCATCAATTCTCTTAAATCTTCAGGTTCACTGGAATGATCTTTATCTAATAGTTCAGGATTTTTTTCAACTTCAACACCCTTAACAATCATCATAGTTGCGTCTCCGCCATCATCAACAATTAGTTGTGGTCCAAGTCCATTTCCAAAATCTAGAGCCTTTTTAGTACACCACCAATATTCTTTTAGACTCTCGCCTTTCCAAGCAAACACAGGTACTCCTGTTTCTGCAATTATAGCTGCAGCATGGTCTTGTGTTGAAAAGATATTACAACTACACCATCTAACATCAGCACCAAGCTCAACTAGTGTCTCAATAAGAACAGCAGTTTGAATTGTCATATGTAATGATCCCATAATTCTAGCTCCTGCTAATGGTTTTTCTGTTCCATATTTTTTTCTGATTGCCATTAACCCTGGCATTTCTTGTTCAGCGATATCTATTTCTTTTCTGCCGAATTCAGCTAAGCTAATATCTTTTACACAATAATTTTCTGTTTTATCCATGATAAAAACCTCCGTGTTTTTTTTGAATGTATACCAAAAACATTTGATTTCTCAGTATCCATTATAATTTTCTTCCATAAATATGATTTATTTTCATATAATTATAGCGCTTTTATATAGTTTATTGTAAAAAAGACGATATTTATCTATCTTTTTTAGGCACTATGTTGATTTTATACACAAAATATATAAATAAGCTGGACATATGTCTAGTTTATGCTTAAAATAGATGAAAAAGATCATAAAATATTGAATATTCTTAGAGATAATTCAAGATTAAGTATTAGAGAAATCAGTAAGAAAACAAAGATTAGACCATCTACAATACATATTAGATTACAGAAATTAATAAAAAATAATATTATAGATAAATTTACATTAAAGTTAAACAATAAAGCAATCGGAGAAAATTTTATTGTGTTCATGCTTATTTCTGCAGGAAAACACATCGATAAAAAAGCATTTAGTAATAAATGTATTAAAGAAGTATTTGGTATTACTGGAGAGTATGATTTGATTATGAAATTAAAGTTTAAAGATGTTGAAGAATTCAATGATTTTGTAATTAAATTTCGTGAGCAGAATCAACTTACAAAGACATTAACAATGGTTGCAACTATAAATATCAAGGAGGAATTATGATGATAGAACCAGGACAAAAATTTAAACATTACAAAGGAAATTCGTATATAATTTTAAACTTGGCTCATGATAGTGATACTTTAGAAGAAGTAGTTATTTATCAAGGTCAATATGATTCAGAAGAATTTGGGATAAATCCTATATGGGTAAGGACTAAGAAAGAATTTGAAGAAACAATAACTAGAGATGGACAAGAAATACCGAGATTCGAGTTTGTAGAATAGATAATCTTATATTTTCATTTGCTTTTTCTTTAATTATGAAGAAAATTTCATTAATTATAATTATACTTGTACTGATTTCATTACCTTTTATGTTTACTCAGAAAGGTGCGGATATGTTAGAAGAAGAAGGTTATAGTGTTAAAGTTTCTGAAAAAACAGAAGTATATATGCCTGCAGAGTGTGAAACAGAAGATTGTGCTCTTAAGTCAGGAGAAATAATTCAAGTTAGTTAAAAATATTTATTATCCTTCTTGCAAATGTTAATTTATATTCTACACTTACTACTCCATTATAAATTCCTGGAGTAATATCGTCTGGCATTTTTGCTGTAATCCCTAATTGCCTTGGACCATCTATAATAAACTTCTCAGAATCTAAAGAAATAAATTTTGCAATTTCTCCTTTTACTTTTACATAAACAATTGCATCTTGTGCATTGCCATTATTTAGTTCTAAATATTTTTTAACTCTTAATCCTTGTGATACAACTCCAAAATCAAGGATATCTGTTGGTCTGTTAACATCAGCATAGTTTGTTTGCCCAGTAACTTGAATAGTTGCTGGAAATTCCATTGTATACATTGTCTTGAACGGAACAAATACCATTGCAATTAAAAGAACCATTATTAAAATTCCTAATAGAATGTTAACTTCGTTTTTTTTAAGTGTAGGTTGTTTCCAAGCCATAAATAAAGTAATAAGAAAAAGGCTATTTAAACTTTGTTAAACTAGACTATTCAGATTATTTCTTTTAAATCTATTTTCTGTTCTAATCTTGCACCTAAAATTTGAACAATCAAACTTGCAGCATAGCTTCCAATCTTTCCACATTTGTCTAGTTCATATCCTTTAATAAGACCAAATAAGAATCCTGCAGCATACATATCTCCTGCCCCTGTTGTATCAATAGCTTTTACAGGATAACCTTGAATTTTATAGAGCATTTCTTTTGCTTTAACTAAACTACCTTCTTTTCCAATCTTTACAATTGCAATCTCACAATAATTTGCAAGTTCATTAACAGCTTCTACTGGTTCTAGTCCTGTTAGGGCTTTTGCCTCTGTTTCGTTAACAAAAAGAATATCTGCATAGGTTTTTACTATATCAAGCAAGTTTGCAAGGCACCTTCTAATTAAGCTTGGATCAGCTAAGTCAATACTTATTTTTACATTATTTGCTTTAGCAATATCCATAGCATGCAAAGCAGTCTCTCTTAATTGAGGGTCTTCTAACTGATATCCTGTTAAATGTAAAAAACTGCTATTCTTAATATCTTCTTCAAATATATCTTCTTTCATAAGCTGTAAACAAGCTCCTAAATGAACTGCAAAAGTTCTTTCTGTATCAGGCGTAATAAAACTAATACATTTTCCGGTAATGCCAGGAATTTTAGCAAGTCTATGACTTACGCTAGCTTTATCTAAAGTTTCTTCGTAATATCCACCATGCTCATCTTCTCCGACTTTTCCACTAAACACAACTTTTCCACCTAGATTTGCAATTCCCGCCAGAGTATTTGCAGTGCTGTCGCCAGGAGCAATTTTTATTTCGTGATCTTTAATATTTTCTTGAACTTTTTTTAATTCTTCTTCGGAAAGAAAATGTGTTGTCCCTTTTTTCATATTTAATTCCATAAAAAAATTATCATTGACTCTTAATAACATATCCACTAATGGATTTCCTATTCCCATAACATCGTATTTCATATCTATATAAAAAAATTAAGTATTATTTAAAATTGATTATTTTATCTAGAATGTGTGCACCATAATTCACATAATATTGTCCTACTTTTCGATTATGAAACAATTTTTCGGTGTATTCGGTAACAGAATTAACAGATTCGCAATTAATCCCTATTCTACTTAAGTTATTGTGTGCGCTATCAATAATTTTTGCTATTTCCAAATTGTGATGTTTACAATAGAAGTATATCATTGGCGCAGTTAGTGTCATGTTTTTTATTTGCTGTTCTCTAATTTCTCTCGCAAATTGTAAAGTTGGATTTTTATATCTGCTACTATAATATTCATGATCATATTTCATTGGATGGCCAATAACTAAGTAAGCAGTACCTTTTACTTTTGCTCTTGGTGCTTCAATAAAAATGGTATTGGCATCTTTGATTGCATTTATGAATCTTCCTAACTTTGGTCCCCATTTTTTTACAGTACTTGCGTTTGTTTGAAAATTTTTGTCTTCGTGTATAATGTCCATATCCAATGTACTTGGATAAAAAGTAAGAGCTTTTTCTTGTTCTACTTTTGGTTCAATAATTCTCTTCACTGTGCCCGCAATTGCTTTTAATAATTCTCCTGATTTAGATCTTCCATCTGATAGTGCAAACCATAACGGAATAAGGCGCATATCAAGTTTACCAAGTACAGAAATATATGCTTCTCTATGTGCTCTTCCATTCTCTGATTTTTGTCTATTATAGATTCTATCTAATTTAATCAGTCCCATTTTTTTTATGTCTGCTATTAGCGTAATTCCAAAAACCGGCACTGTCAGAAAGGGTATTGCAAGATTTTGACCTCCTACTGATCTCATCGGAATTTGATGATATTTATACAATTCTAGGTGAGGTAAGAAATCATCTAATGTTGTTCTATGTGTGTTCACTATAACTTTATGTGTGTCATCTTTAACAAATCTATCCATGCCTTCAACTATAACGCTTTCAAATATTTTATCAACAAGGTTTTGTACTTTTTCTTTTTGATTATCATAATATTCTAAATCTAAACAATCTCTTATTTTGTCAATGTGTTTTTTTACTAGTTTATTCATTTAGCAGCCTCAAATACTTTTTTATAAGTTTTATAAGGATCAGGATGTTTGTGGTCAGGATGTTTGAATAGAACATTGTATATTGCTTTTAAGAAAGGTAGATTTTTTATTTGGTTTGGTTTTTTCTCCAAGTACTTATACATTCTTTCTGTATTTTTGAACCCCTCAACAATTTTCCCGCCCATTTTTTTATAGCTTTCATTAATAGCTTGTTCTACAGAGACACCACCTTCTTTAATTGTTCTTCCAAGCTGATATCCAAAAGTTCGATTTCTTCCATCTATTGACTCTATTGTCGTATCCAAATCTGCAATACCAGAAGGACAGATTATAGCTTCATAATAGCATCTCCCCAGAATGTATTTTGTTATTTTTCTAAATTCAGTTAAAGCAAGAGCCTTTGCATCTGCTACATTATTCTTATTACTAATTCCTAAGCCTATACATGTGGCTATTCCTATTGTATAAATATTTTTTAATGTAGAATTAATTTGAATATTTTTTATAAATGTGCTAGGTATTAATCTTAAAACATCATTGTTGAGATATTCTGCCATGTTTACAGCATCTCTTATAGACCCACTATCTACTGCGATATTGGCTGTGCTATATTTTTCAAGTCGTGCAATTGGTCCAGCTATGTTTGCTCCTGCAAGAGCAAAAATTTTATTTTTATTCTTTTTATCTTTTTTATCAATGCTATTAAGCTTCTCTCTGAAAAAATCTGAAATAAAATTAATTTGATTGTCCTTATCATTAAACAAAACACCTTTGGTCGCTATTATTATACTTGCATTATTTTGTATGGATTTGTAATATTCTTCAAATATAGATTCAGCAAAATCCGAAGGAGTTGCGTGTATTATGATTTCTGCATTATCAACACACTTTTTTATGTTGTTAGTAACTTCAAAATTTACAGCAATAGGTATTTCTTTTCTTATTTCATCACCATTACTGTCAATAATGGTTTCAGTGAGATATTTGTTTATTCCATTTTCTTTAATATCGGAAATAACATCTTTATCATAACTCCATAGAGAAACATCATGTCCAAAATGAGAATATACAATAGCTAGTGTTGTTCCCCATCCCCCTGCTCCTATTATTCCTAGTTTCATTTCTAACTCTTTGTATAGCAACATACTATCGACTAAATAGTTATTATTAGAATTCCATTTAAAAAGATATGTTAAATCAAAAATATATTTCTTAGTCTATTTTATTTAGTAGCTTCTTCTTTTTCTTCCTCAGTATCTTTTGGATCTGCTCCCTCAGAAATTGTTTTTCTTATATGTGAAAGCTCTTCGTGACTATTATCTTTTGATTTTGTATCTTGTTTTTCACTTTTAATATCTTCTTTTGCATCGTCAATTAATTCTTGAGCTGTTTCTTCTTCCTCTTCTTCAAAACCCTTAAAACATCCTCTACAATCTTTACAATTAGCTTTCATAGTAAATCACCTATTCCTTTTCTTAAATTATAATCTATTGATATTTAATTATTTCCATTGTTCAAGAGAATTGACTTTATCATATTTTGTTCTTTGCAATGCCTTTCCTATTTCTTCCAAATTCCAATAGCCTTCCCATGCTACAAAATCAACCTGCTCATTTGCTAAATTACTTAGAATAAGAATGCCATTTTTATTTACTAAACTGAATTTAGGTTCTATTCTAAAAAAACTATTAGGCTTAATAATTCCTTGAAGAACCTCAGTTGATTTATTATTACTTAGTCTCCAATAAGATAAGTCAATTTCTTTATCTCCAATGTTTTTCAAAAAGATATATTCTTTACCGCTATCCTTTCCTTCAGGATCATACATTACTTCATCAATAACAATATTTTGTGCATTTTTCTCTTCGTCTTTAAAAAACTCATAATTCCATAACTTCTCAAATTCTGTCATATATTTTTTAGCAATATTTTCATCTCTGAGTATCATTATATTTTCATCATTATTTTTATCAGCATTATTACTGGGGTTAAAGCTTCCCGTTATTACTATTTCTTCATCAATGATAAATACTTTATGATGCATATTATATTTATTCTGGTCCCATTTTACTGAGATATTTTGAAATTCCAGTAAGTCATGTTTGCTATATTGGCTTTTTTGAGATTTCTCAAAAAGACCCTTAATTTTTACACCTTCAGAATTTTTAAGCAATAGCGCATTTGCAACTAGGCTATGTGTGAATGAAAATGTCATAAAATTAATAGAATCTTCTGCTTTCATTAATTCATTATAAATCATATCTCCGCAATGATCTTCAGGGCAGAAATAAGCAGAAATTGCTTTCCCGTTATAATCAATGGTTGGATTTTTAATCAAATTACCTTCTCCAAATTTACCGTCCCATAATTCTTCAAACTCTTCTTCAAAACTGTTTGCCATTAGTTCTGATTCGATTATCACCAAATTATTGTTATTATAATATGATCCTCTTGTTGTAGGGTTAAAACTTCCTGTGCTTATTCTATCCCCATCTACAATGCAGAACTTATTATGGCTATATTGACTTGTTGTATCGATTCTACTAAAGTTTAAATGACTAACTTCTTCTTTATTCTCATTATCAACTACAATTCTTATATCCTTTCCTTCTTCATTTTTTTCTTCAAGAATCTCAATTATGTTTTCTAGATCGAGATCAAAGAAAGCACAATGTGCTGATTTTTCTGCGCTTAAAATAAACTCATATAATTCATTTGCACATTCTTTACTAGGGCAAAAAAATATTTCTATATCTTTATCATTTGATTCAGTAAGTATTTCGTTAGTCTCTTTTATTACGTTTGAATCTATTTTAGAAGTCTTTGAAAAATCAATTATGTTATTGTTAAATAAAAAAGTAGCACATAATATAATAAGTGTTAAGAAAAGAAATATTTTCTTTTTCATTCTTTTTTGCACAAGTCTATATATCCTTCAGTTCCTTCATGAGGAATAATTATATTTTTCAGTTTTCTTAGTACTTTTCTATTATATAACTTAGGAAAAAAAGGTGGAACTAAATCCATATATTCTTTGTATTCTTCTCGAAATACATAAATCATATATTTATCTTCTTTTTTCTTAAGCAAGTGAAAAACAAAGTATAGAACGAGTGTTGATAATAAAATAAATTTAGATTTCATAAATAATGCAATCGCCGGATAAAAACAAAATATTATTGCAGAATATGTTGGATGTCTAACAAATCCATATACTCCTTTTCTTGTTAAGCACCTTGATCTTTTAGCTAATGGTAATACAAAAAAAGCATTCCACCATATTAGTCCACCGATTGCTAATAAGAATAATCCAATTACATAGGCATTAAAACTTGGGATTGTTAATCTTGTAAAATTTTGTTTAACATCAATATACCAAGTAAGAGAAAAAATACCTATTGTTATAGCAAGAGCTACATGGCCAATGCCTATCATATCTTTAAATCTTGATTGCTTTACCATTTTGCAAAACTATATTTTGATCCTTTATGTTTTTCTTCAAGTTTGTCTAAAAACAAATTAATTTCATTTTTTTCTCTGACAAAGCTTAAATTGTTTATCTTTGCTATTTCTAACATATCTTCTGCTAGAATGACATTAAAAACATTAACGTAATTTAAAGGTTTCTTTTTTTGGCTATTATCAAGGAATGATTCCAATCTATCATGTATTTTATCATCTAAACAATAATCTGTAATTATTTTTTTTATCTTATTTTTCTTAATAAAATCTTTATTTATACTTTTTCTAAAGAACATCTTTATGGTCGGATCTTTTATGATTCTTTCCAAAAAAAGCTTAGGAATATCTCCAATAACTAGCAATTTATCATTTCTTTGTATTAGCTTATTGATTCTTATATTTTTTCTTACTCTTTTTTCAATTTGCTGCATAAGTTTTATCATTTTATCACTTTTTCTTTAGTTATTTATAAAAATTACTACAACTTAAATACGAAATACTACTTATAAGTACTGAAATCAGTAACCTTTAAATAGTTCTAAGACCATAATTATATTGAATCATATAATATTATAGAATTCACAATCACCTCTTTTTCCCCATGGAGATGTCTTTCGGGACATTTCCTAGGGGTTTTATATCTACTCTGAATTTTATTGGGCCTTATTCTTTCTAAAACCCATAAGAATAACTCCTATTATAATTCCAGAAAAAAGGTATAAAATGTTTTCTGGGCTGATTATTGGTAAAGAAATCTCTTTAGTATTTTGTTTAAAATATATTTCTAGGTCACTTAACTCTAAGGCATACTCTCCATACAACATAGCAGAATATGGATCTTCTTCAATTAATGTATTAGCATATTCAAAATAACTATACCCAACAATTGGAAAAACATCAACCTTTTTTGCAATGATTTGTTCAGTTATTTCAAGCTTATTTCTTATTAATTCCTCAATTTCTAAAGTTCCTACATAATTTAAAACGCTATTTATTTGTGCTTTAGCTTTAGCAGCTCTAAATAAACATAATTCATAATTTTTCATTTCTTTATCTGCTTTAGCTTTATTAAGCTCTTTTCTAAGATGATCTAAATTTGGAATAAGATAATCTAAGTATTGAAATCTTTCTTCAGCTTCGGAAATTTTTCTTATGCAACTATCTTCTAGCTCTTCTTTTGAAAATTCAAATTCTTTACCTTTACTATCCAAAAATTTACTCCATGACTCTGCACTATATAATCTTTCAATTGCATACGCATATTCTATTGTAATTGATTTGTTCTCTTCTTGCTTTTTATATGCTTCAGTCAAACTTATTTTTGCTTCACTAATTCTTTCTTTTACTACCATATATGCTTGTAAGTCAGTCATTGTTTTGTAGCCTTTTTTGTCTATTTCGGAATTAAGAATTTCTATTTCAGAAGATAGTGCGTCAAGTTTTGAATTGTTTTCAAGCTCAACTAGTATTTCTCTAAATTTGACATTTGCTCCAAAACAGTAGCTAGCTCCGGAATAATGGCTTTTATTTCTAATTGCATTATATCCTTTGGTAGTTAGGTTATTTGCAATCTCCATTTTTGTCAAATTAGAATCAATATTTGCAATTTTTATAGGGCTGTAATCCATTATTTTATTTCTAAGCTCAGAGGATTTATTGCAAAGCGTATTTGCCAGATATTTCATTGTATCTTTATAGCTTTCATCAACTTCTATTATTTTGTCTTCTTGATATCTTTTTCCGCTGAATTCGTATATGACTTCATTAAGGCTTGCAACTTCTTTTATTTCTATACTCAGATTTTTTCCATATTCAATTAAATCAATTTCTACTATTGTTGAATTGGTTATATTAGAATCTGTATCATTAATATTTATTACATCAACTTCTTTTTTCTCTTCAATTTTTCTTGTGCCAATCGGAATTAAGACTTTTGTTAAATTAATGTCTGCTGCTGCTTTTATTTTTTCTTTTAGCCCACCAACAGGTCCGATAAATCCTCCTGAATTGATTGTACCACTTATAACTATATTCTTGTCAAAAGAAACATCATCAAGAGTCATGACTGTCAAAGCAGCAATAGCGCTACTTCCACTTGGTCCACCTATTATATAAGATTCAGCGCTTATTGTATAAAAGAAATCCATGTTATTACAATTAATATCAAGAAAATCACAAGCCATTTCTTTTGCAAACCTTGTGCTTATTTGGGTATCAATTTTTGAAAATGGATATGTATCAATAAATATTTTTCCTGTTCCTTCTTTTATATCTAAGTTAAGATTAGCAATGCTTCCTCTAAAATTCCCTTTCCCGTCTTCACTTACTGCTAATAATTTCATATCTCCACTTTGAGCGTAAGCCACTGGTAAAAGCAACAATAATAATAACAATAGTTTCCATTTCATGATTCTAATTTTTTGTGAGTACTATATAAAAGTTAGGGAAATATCTAATATACTGAACCGCAAATAAAATTTATAACTTTTGCGGTTGGTACACTTAAAAATTATAAATTTTTAGTGTCCCAGAAGCTATGGCTTCTAATGATATACTAGTCCGTAAAAATAATTATAAATTTGACTTACGGACCAGTATATAGTAAAACTATCACAAAATATTTAAACACAAAAGTATATTTTATACACTATGGCTTTTTGGCAAACATTAGGTACTGGAATGTGGACTGCATTAAGAGAAATATTTGCAAGTCCATTTAAGGATATTAGTGTCTGGTGGGTTTTAGCTCCATGTCTTTTATTCTGGATAATTTTAGAAGTTTATTTTGCCAAACATAAAAGCGAAACACTTGGATGGAATACTGCATTAGGTAATGGTATTTCTTTAACTTGGATTACAGTAACATTGATGAAATTTTTATTTGAAGGAAAAAATATTAATTTTACTTGGCCAAAATTTGCTTTAGTTTTTATAATTATGTTGTATGGCTTTTTTATCTCTTATGCAGCATTCAAACATAAATTTTCTGCAAAAACTACATTTTTACTAGCATCTCCTAGTCCAATATATTTTTTATCATCTGTAGCTGTATTGTGGAGCTATGGTTCATTAATAATAAATATCTATGTTGTATTAGATTTAATTCTATTATATCCAATTGTTGTGGGAATATTACTTTTAATAAGAAAATATGTGCCAGAGGCTGATGAACCTATGGACAGTAGTTCTTCAAGTGGTCTTGACGACTTAGATATTTAACCAAACTTTATCCCCTATAACGAGTACTCGTACTTTTTCTCCAACTTTAAGACTAGCAGAGTTTTGTAATTCAACAGCTTGAAAATTTGTCGGGTGTAATACTTTTACTATAGGCATATCTTGTACAACTTCTGTCTCAAAATAATCTTCTTCTGTCGCAATAATTTTATAATTTTTCAAATCAACTTTTACTTTTTTATTCTTGTCAAGATCATATGCGTGTAGTCTTTTACCTCTTACACTAATTACTTTTAATAGCATTTCTTCAATTTTAAGAACATCTTCTTTCTTAAAATCAGGCAATTGCACGACAGCATTCACTCTAAATATATCTTTACTTGTCATTTTATTTCTACTAAAAAGTTGAGCATTTACTTTCATTTCAAATCCAAATTCATCAAAAACTTTTTTTGCTAATTCTTTTACATAATTTTTATCTGTTAGAACAAAATCAACTCCATTTTTTAGTTTAATACGCTTGTTACAATAAATCCCTTTCTTATCTGCTTTTTTCAATTCTTTTTGAATATAATCAAAGGCTAATTCTATATTCTCATGTAATTTACTTCTTATTTGCAATATTCCTTCAAAATATTGTGTCCCTTTTTTTCCACATCTAGAACATGTTGCTTTGATTAATTTCATAGGAACAGTATATTCTTCAGTAAGCTCTTCATCAAGCAAAGTCCCCTTGATAGTAATATTGGCATTACCTCTCTCTAGTTCGGTTGTCACACTAGATATCCTGGTGTTTTTGTCAAAGATAATATAATCTTTAATAACTTGATTTAAAGCATTTTTTAGAAATCTTCTTTTATATCTATAAGCATCACATAGAGGGCATTTTTCTATTATAATATTTTTAAAACCTTCAACTAGACTATGGCTATCTCTATAGCAGTCTTTACATATATTGTCAATGAACTCTTTCTTAGTTTTTCCGCAATTAGGACATTTTTTCATAATATTAGTGTAAAACCGTAACATTTATAATAATTTTACTATATTTTCAAGGTATGAAAAGCACTTGGCGGAAAATATGGCATTTTATATGGGAAGATGATAGCATACTAAGTTGGGTTGTAAATGTCATTTTAGCTTTTGTTTTGATTAAATTTGTTGTATATCCTGTATTGGGAATGATTTTTGCGACTACTCATCCAATTGTTGCAGTTGTTTCAGGAAGTATGGAGCATGATGGCAATTTTGATGATTGGTGGAATTCCGGCGCAATATGTAGTTATGGCAGTTGTACTCAATCAAGCGCATATTCAGAATATCAAATAACTGCTGAAGAATTTCAAGATTTTACTTTTAGAGACGGTTTTAACACAGGCGATATTATGATATTATATGGGTCTTCTCCCGAGAATATCAAGCTTGGCGATGTTTTGGTCTTTCAAAGTTTTAGACCAGACCCAATTATCCATAGGGTAATTGATATTGAGAAAAAAGGAAATGAATATTTGTTTCAAACAAAGGGAGATCATAATTCCCAAAGTTATAGCACAACATATCTTAATGAAGTTAATATTAAAGAAAATCAGGTAATTGGAAAAGCTGTACTGCGAATACCCTGGTTAGGTTATGTCAAAATTGGAGCAGTGAAGGTTTTTGAATTTTTTGTGAGGTAATAATAATGATGTTTTGTAAAGAATGTGGTGGCATAATGATGCCAAAAGGCGACGGAAAGAAGAAATATATGGCATGTACTAAATGTAAATTTAAAGATAAAGAAATGGAAGAAATGAAGTTTAGTGAAAAGGTTGTTAGGGAAAAACCTGATGTTGCAGTTGTAGAACACGAGGTTGAAACTCATCCTATTGTTAATAAGGAATGTTCTAAATGCGGTAATGATAAAGCAGCTTTTTGGAGCATACAAACAAGAGCAGGAGACGAACCTGAAACAGAATTTTACAAATGTACAAAATGTAAACATCAGTGGCGTGAAAACAATTAATGATGACAGATATTCTTTCTTTTTTTTCTAATAATTCTTTAACAATTATAGTAAAACCAAATTCTCCCAAAACAAAAGTTATTGGTTATGATGAGAATAGAAAGGCATTAAAGATTGCACTTCATGCCGAGCCAGAACAAGGTAAAGCGAATATAGAATTAATTAAATTTCTAAAAAAACAATTAAAAAAAGAAGTAAAGATTATTAGTGGCTTTACTAGTAAAAAGAAACTAGTAAAGATTACAAATTAATCTCTTCCAATACTTTTTTTACTTTTTCATGAAGCTTTAGTATTGTATCATCATTCATAAACTTATAATTAGCCATCTCGATACATTTACCAATATTCTGTTTGTTTGGATCTGTTGTTTGCATCTCACTTTTTTCTTGCTCGATAAATTTTTCATAACTAACCATATCAGTTTTGCTCTTTCGTTTTAGTATTCTTTCATATCTTAATTTCGAATCAGCATCAACTGCAAAAATATAGCATGTCCCTTTACTTTTCAGCGATTCAATTTCGGCAGGTCTTCGTATACTTTCGATAACAACATTTTTTCTAGATTTTTGCGCTCTTTCAAACAATTGTTCAGCAATATAACTTGGTTCGTATGTCCCAGCCAATTCATTAGCAACAGCAATAAGATTGTCTCTATTTCTTTCCAGTCCTCTTTTATCAATTTCTTCATAGATAAAAGCACGTGCAGAATAGTGTTCAAAACCTTTTTCTAATAAATACTCAACTACTGTTCCTTTGCCAGCTCCGAGTGTTCCAGTAATACCAATTATTATCATAAAAGAATAAAAAGTTAAACCCATATAAATATATTTTGAAATACTTGTGGCAGATAATATACTGGTCCGCAAATAAAATATATAATTATTTTTACGGACTAGTATATCCTTAGAAGCTATAGCTTCTGGGACACCAAAAA
>CAYZMD010000020.1:0-15748 GCA_964479425.1 uncultured Methanosarcinales archaeon
ATTATTATTTATTGAAAAATCATAAATAAATTTTAATCAAAAAAAATAATTTTGATAGATATATCTCTTTGATGAAACTGCAAGTATAATTTAGCCTTAAATAATCATTTAAAAAAGGAATAAAATCTGTTTTGCTTAATCTTGTTGGATTAAGTCTTTTTATGTATTTTAGTCTGTCTTTTTTTCTTTTTGAAAAAAAGTTAATCTTTTGATAAAATTTAAATATATTATTATATCCTGATATGTATAGCTTTAAACAATTATTTCTTTTGTCTGTATATGGGTGTTGTGAGATAATTCCAAAATTAGATAATAGAATTTTAAGTTGTTCAATTAGATATTTACTTTTGGAGTCATAAGTTAATTGCATACTTTTTCCGTTGTGTCTTTTATCTTTGACTACAATTATACTTCCATCTCCTTCAAATAATCCTGTTAAAAAATGTTTGATATTTGTTTTTGTTGATTGAAGAATAGAAAAAGGAATGTATTTTTCATGTGATTTTGATGTTTTAAAGTCGATATTGTTTAGAAATTTAACAATTTTTTGTTCATATATACTTAATTCTTTGCATTTTCCTTTAATTTTTCTTTCATATAGTTGGATTCCTTTAAATTGTGATAAAATTATTGATTTAACTTTTTCATAAAACACCATATCTTTATTATTGAATAATATTTGTTTGTTATGAAAGCTCCCCTCACTGACTAATGCACCTAATAGAAAAGCCAAGTCATCATTCATCTTAGAAGGAAGTTTTATTTCATTTTTAAATCCAGTTTTAGGATAATATTTTATTAAATTAAGAGATTGTTTTGAAAATAAATTATGATTTCTGTTTATTATTACTACATCATCTTTTTTCAATTCTTCTAACACTTTCCATGAAATTATTGGTTTAAAATTTTCTCCGATTTTCCATGTTAAAATAGGATGATTATAAGAGCCTTCAAGAGAATAACCAGATTTTGTTAAAATTTTTATGGTTTTATGCTTGCCAGAATTAAAGAATTTGGAAGCTTTATTTTTTTTGCCATTATAAGATAATATTTTTATATTTATCTTGGCTTCTTTTTTGTTAGATATTTCTTTAATTGGAATAATTCCTTTATCTGTAGAAATAAGCGTATCCCCAGTAACACAGTATCTCATAGCAGCAGCATTATCTCCATCAATACTACCAAAATTTCCTTGTCCATCAATTAATGGATAACGAAGGGAAAAGCTTTGAGCCATTCTAACCATTGTATCATAAACAGCAGTATCTCCATGTGGGTGATATTTTCCTAGAACTTCTCCTACAATTCTTGCTGATTTTTTGAATGGTTTATTGTGTACCATTCCTAATTCATTCATTGCAAAAAGAATCCTTCTATGGACTGGTTTAAGCCCATCTCTTACATCAGGAAGAGCTCTTGATACAATAACACTCATTGCGTAATTAAGAAAGCTTGATTTCATCTCGTCTTCAATAACTTGTTTTGAGATGTTTTCTATAGGCAAATCCGATTCATTTTTTTCTAATTTAATCTCTTCCTCAGAAGCAGTTTCTTCTTGTTGTTCTATATTGTTTTCTTCTTCTTGAATTTCTTCAATAGGATTTTCTTCATCTGCCATTATATAATATAAAATATATATAACTTCTTTATAAGGCTTTTGGTCTGTTTTTATCGACGATTATCAATCTATTTGATATTTTCTTTGACCTTAAAACTTTTACCACAATAAACACACATTTTTCTTTTATTTTCTAAGACTTTAGAATCAGTATGATATTTCATATCATGTTTACATTTGGGGCATTTAAGGAGAAAAATCATTGCTTTTCTTTAGGCTCTTCACTTTGCCCTTCATCAATTAATGGTTCTTCTTTTGGTTGCTCTTCCTTTTCTTTAGACTCTTCCATTCTTGACTTTTTCTCTTCATCATCTTTTTCTTCTTCTTCTGGATGTAATAATTTTTCAATTTCTTTTTCTACTTTTTCATCTTCTACTTGTAGACCTTTAGACTCATCCGTTGTTTCTTTTTCATATTCAATATCTACTTTTTGAGGTTCTTCTTCTTCATTTATTTCGTCTTTTCTTTCTTCTTCACTTTTCTCATCTTCTATTTCTTCTTCTTTTTTTATCTCTTTTTCAGTCTCTTCATATACTTCTAAATTATCTAATTTTTTTTCTTCCACTTCAATCTTTTCTTCTTTTTCTCCATAACTTTCTAAGTCAATTGGCTCGCCTGTTTTTTCATCTTCTATTGCAACTTCTTTATTTTCTTCACTATCATACTCTTTTAGGTCATGAGTTTTGCCTTCTTCATCTTCTATTTTTAGTCCTGCTTCTAATTTTATTTGTTCTTTTCTTTGTGCTTTTAGTTGCTCTTCAAAGGTTTTTCTTTTTGCTTTAATTTCTTCTGTTGTTTTCTCGCCTTTTACAATTTCTAGTTCTGCATTATTTACTTTCTCTTGAATTTCTATTGGGACTATATTTTTGAAGGCATTTTCTGCTGCTTCTTTATTCGGTAAATCAAAATATTGAAAGAATTTTTCTGTTAATCTTATTGTTCGAGTTCTGCCATGCTTACTTCTTGAAACAAAACCTCTCTCTTCTAAATCTGATAAATGATCATAAGCTTTATTTGTTCTAATATGAATAACTTCATTTTGTAAAATAGGATATTTCCACGCGATTACAGCGAGTGTTTCCATAACGCTTTTACTTAATTCAGTTTCTACCCCTAAATTTTGAATAACTGGAATGAATTTTTCAGCAACACTAAGTTTCCACATTTCTCCATCATTAAGAACTTTTACAGGACTACTTCTGTCTTCATAATCTGTTTTTAATCCATTTAATGCTTCAACTACTAGTTCTTGTTTAGTTTTACATACTTTGCATATTTCTTCAATATGCATTCGTTTACCTACTGCGAATAGAACTGCTTCAATTTTGTGCTTCAGGTTCTCCATCTTTTTTCCTCTCTTTTAATATGTATTTATCGTCAACTAACTCAATATATTCTTCCTTTATTAATGCATCTAAAAAAGGTTTTATTTCATCTTTATTGATTCCTGTAACCTTCGCAACTTGTTCTTGTGTTAATTGTCTATTGAATAATCCAATTTTAATCATATTTTTGATTAAAACATTAGTATTATTTTTTAAAAATTGATTTTCATTATTCAATTTTTTAACAGCCATATCAACGTGATGTAATTTCCCAAGTAAATCATTTATTACTATATTTAATTCACCAGCTCGATATGTGACCTTTTCAGGTTCAAAAATATCTACGCTTGATGGCATATAATCAAAACAAAATCCTGTAATCTTGTTTAATTCATCAGTTTCAAATTCTATTTCAGAAAAAGCACTAAACATTCCTTCATCTTGCTCTTTTGCTTCAGCAAAGTCTTCTTTTAGAAATGTTATATTTTTGTCTTCTTTTATCTCTTCAGTATATTTTTTCAGTGTTTTTTCAACATGTTCTTTAGGTTTGCCAAGTATTTCAATTATTGCTCTAGATTTGAATTTTATTTTTTCGTCTGCCATTGTAATATTAAGAATACATACTTCTCTTTTAAAATCTTCTTTTTTGTTTTTAAAGGTTCTTGGCTTTGATTATAAGAATAGTACATAAGCATGTCAAGGTAAATACAAGAATATGAGGCACTAATTCAAATGTTCTCTTTGAATTGGATTTGTATACGGTTTTTGGTTCTTCTAAAGTTTTAGTTGGCTTTAACAAAGGATTTGGTGGTAATTTATTAGTTTTTGCCACAGCTGTTTGTTCAATTTTTTTAGTTGTTTGATTGCCTTTAGTTATTTCTAATTGTTCAATATCTAATACATCTTTCCCCTTTTTCAGAAGTAAGAAAAACATATTTTTTCCTTCAAAAAGCTTAACTTCAAATTCAGCATTATCATTTGTGCTTTTTTTATGTTCTTGCAGGAAAGAAATAACTTCAAGATCATATTTATCATTGCCATCAATTTCTGCGTTTAATATGGCAGAATTTTCTTTCATTTGTTTTATTTCAAATGTTTTTATTTCTGTTTTTTCATTTTTTATTTCAATATTTTTTATTAATTCTTTGTAGGTTTTTTGTCCATCAATTCTTAGCCGAACTTTAATTTTGTATATTCCTTCTTTTATTTCATTGTCTAAATTAATACTTAGCCCTAGTGTAGTTGAAGTTTCTTCTGATAAGCTAATTGTCTGAAGATTTGACATTCTTTCTCCACTATAACTTTTGCTTCCTTTATAGACAAAAGCATGTGCTTCAATCTCCTTGCCTTCATTCTCGTCATTATCTAATTTTACTTTTACGCTGAACTCTTCGCCTGCACTAACGACACTTGGGCTTGAATCTATATAATATGCAAATTTATTATTAGAAGAACTACTGCTTGTACTAGTTTCAGAACATAGTGAATTTCTTCCTTCTACACTAATATTTCCTCTTATTTCTTTTCCCAGACCATTAATTACTATTGTATATTTGCCGTTATTGTATTTCTCCTTACAATTGGGCTTTAATTGTAACGGAATTGTTAATTCATATTCTTGATTTTTTGTATGCAAATTAAAGCTTGTTGTTTGCTGGGAGACTTTTTTCTCAGAGGAGTCTACAATATATGCGGACATTGCAGTTTTTCCAGTATCATTTTTGTAAATCACAGTTTTAACCTTGAAAACTTCGCCCCATTCAACATTATTATCCGTCCCAACATAAACTTTTTCAATAGCAATATTGCATGGGGCACTACCACCACTAGATTCTGTATATTCTGTTCCATTAATTAAAATGAATTGTTCAATATAATTGTCTGATAAATTAGAATCATTACATGCTAAAAAAGCAAGTTCTGATTTAATTATATATATTCTATCTTCTTCATTTATTGTTTTGGTAAAACTTCTTTGGTTTGTGTTTGTAGAATTTTTTTTAGTTTTTATTTCATTTCCAAACAAATCTTCAATCCAATATTGTATTACATAAGGAAAACTTTTATCGTCCATATCAACTTTATATTTTACACTTTCTCCACTTGTATGCAATTCGTTTACATCCATATCAAGTTTTACACTACAAGGAATTGAAGATGTATCTATTATTTCGAGTTCTTTGCATTGAATGTTATTTGATAAATTAGTATCATTAAAAATTGATTTTATGCAAACAGTATATCTACCAGCTTCATTAAAGGTATAACTTCCAAATTTTTTAGATTTTGTTAATGAATTAGAAATGGTTCCATTATCAAAATTATTAGTGGGTGATGTAATATTATATTCTATATCAACATCAAAAGTGTCCATACAGGGTGTATATCCATTATTTGTTATTTTGAATAATTTAGAATATGGATATTTCATTATTCCTTCATTTAATTTACAATCCCCATTTAAGCAAACTTCTGTAAAGATATCATTGTCTTGAATATTGCAAATATAATTTATAGTTTTGCTGGCAATATTGTTTGTGTGATTTGAATCATTGCATCCTATATAGCTTAAATTTGTTTTTACTATTATTGTCGTATTAAAGATTTTAACATTTGGTTTGTAGCTTTTTCTATTTGTATTTAGCGTCGTAACTTTTTTCTTTAGAAGTTTTCCATCAATATCTTCAAACCAATAATCAATTTTATATGGATAAGTTTCATTGTTTAATTCGGGGTAAAATCTTATGCTATCTGGATATGTTATAGTTTTTCCACTTAAATTTATTGATAATATAATATCATCTATTATTTCTGCAGTATCTATTACTTGAAAATTCAGGCAATCTTTGACATCTTTTTCACCGAGCACATATCCACATAGTGTGTAATTACCTGCATCTAAAATCATTTCTCCTGTCCCAGAACTTTTTGAGCATCCAATTTCAACAGTAAATTCGTCTTCCCAATCAATAGTTAAATCCTCGTTTGCAATATTATAAATCACTGTAATATTTTCTTTAATTCTACAGTCTTTATCTTTTATTTTTATTTTAAATAAATTTTCGTAGTCTATGTCATTTACTAAGAATTCTTCAATATTAACAGTTATTTTTGTATTTTTCTCAACAAAAAAACGATTTACTTTTCCTGGAGTTGGGATTGTTTCAACCCACGTATTATTAATTAATTGTAAACTATTGCCATTCCCATCTGCTCCCATGGACTCATTATATTCGACAAAATCTTTTAACACGCAATCTTGTTCTTCAATCCCTGAAGGACAAAACCATATTTCTATATAGTCTTTAGTGTTTTTTAGATTGTTTCCTATTTTATCGCATACAGGCTCTCCTGAATCATCCCATTCTGCCATACTGATAGGATTAAATAATAAATCATTATCTAAATATTCGTAGAAATCAGAATAGCAAGATGTGATTATTATGTAGCTAGCATTTGTTTCATTATTCCATCCACTATAATCCTGAATCCTTTTCCAATATTTATCATCACCAATCATCCACAATTCTTCAAAGTCAATGATTTCATTATTTGGATTATATAATTCAACAAACTCTTTGTCTAGATCAGCACTTTTTGGATTATACATTATTTCATTAACTTGCAAGGCATTGACACAAGTAATACATAATAAAAAAATTACCCACCATTTCATTTTAGTAAGAAATAAATATGTAGTATTTGATTATTTCCATCTTGTTTTTGCTATTTTTAATCCACCATAACATCAACCACACTCTCACAAAACTTACATTCATTCTCTATTAAATTTTGTTCCAAAACTTTAAACCTGTTTCGCTTAATCACTATTTTTCCACATTCAGGACAATGTGTATTCTCTCCATACTCAGTTTCTAAATTACCAATATACACATATTTTAATCCTATTTTCTCAGCAATCTTTTTTGCTTTTAACAAACTTTTTTCAGACGTTGGTTCAATATTTTTTAATTGAAAATATGGAAAAAATCTACTGATGTGTAACGGAACCCTATCACCTATATTCTCGTGAATAAAATCACACATTTTTTTTATTTGCTTTTGGGAATCATTCAAGCCCGGAATTAATAAATTAGTTAATTCTAAAAAGCATTTAGATTCATGTATTGTTTTAATTGATTCTTGAACTGGTATGAGCCACGCTATTGTAATTTTTCTATAAAATTCATCATCTCCCTTATAATCAATGTTTGCAGCGTCAATATATTTTAACCATTCTTTTAGTGGTTCTTGATTGATAAATCCATTGCAGACAATAATATTTTTTATTCCTTTTTTCTTCGCGAGTTTTGCACAATCTAATACAAATTCAAAGAAAACAATTGGGTCGTTATATGTATACGCTATACTTTCGCACTTATATTTTATGGCCATATCAATTATTTCTTTTGGAGTCATATTTTTTCCTTCAATAATCTCTGATTGACTTATTTCCCAATTTTGGCAATGTTTACATTTTAAATTACATCCCACAGTGCCTATAGACAATGCTTTTGTTCCTGGCATAAAATTAAATAGTGGTTTTTTTTCAATTGGATCTATTGCAGTTGATATACATTTCCCATAGACTAAAGAATATAATACCCCCTTGATATTTTTTCTAACCCTACAAAATCCAATTTTATTTTCATTTATTTTACAATCCCTAGGGCACAATTTACACTGTACTTTATTTTTTGATAATTTATCCCAATACTTTGCAATCTTCATATTCTTTTTTTATTATTTTATCGAATATAAACTTTTCCAAAAAATAAACCACTCTAAAATAGTCAAAAAATGTTCTTATTTTTAAATGGACAGAAACCTTTTAATATAGTTTAGACTTAATATCTGCATTACATAAAGAGAGGTGTCATATTATGGGATTTTTAAATTTCCTATCAAAATCAAAAAAAAAAGAGAATTTTAAGTTTCCTTCTAAGGAAGAGTTAGATATTCCTACTGCTCCGTCGATGAAATCCGAAGTTATGGAAGCTCCAGAATTTCCTGCGCTTGAGCACGAAGACATGCTAGTGGCAGAAATGGATTCTCATGAGATGGAAACAGAAGAAGAAAATGAAGATACATCATTAGCAAAGCCAATTTTTATAAGGTCAGATTATTTTAAAGCTATGATGAATGAAGTTGGTGTAATTAAAACAACATTAAAAGAGAGCGATATCATTCTTGGTAGAGTTGAAGATTTTAAAGGCGATCAAGATAAAGAATTTGAGAAGTGGCATATTCAAATTAAAGATATTCAAAATAAATTAATTTATGCTGAAAAAACATTATTCGGGTGATACTAAATGGAAGATTTAAAAGATACAATGCCAATTTTTGTAAAAATTGATGAATATAAGGACATACTTAATGTTATGAATATGGTCAAATCTAAGTTGAATGATGCGAGAGCTACTCTTGCAAAAATTAATGATTTGAAAAATGAAGAAGATGCTGAACTTGAGCTATGGCACACTGGCTTAGAAGAAGTTGAGAGAAAAGTAGACTTTGTTGACAAAACATTATTTGAGCCATCAGCTTTGTAGGTGTATAGTATGAAAAGACAGAAGATGAAAAAAGATAAGGAAGAAGTTTTTTTTGTTGGGGTACAAGATCCTATCGAAATACGAAGAACTCTTCTGGAATCTTCTAAAGAAATGCTTCAAATACTTCAGAGATATGAAAAATTTAAAGAAGTAAGAAAAGAAAAGCATGCTGCTATTGCACATCTTAAAGAAGATTTAAAGAATATCCAAGCACTTTTTGCAAGGTTTAAAAAGAGATTACCTACAACTCACTTAAGACTATTGCTTCAAAAAGAGCAAGCTAAAGTTGAGAAACCTGCAAAGGTTAAAAAAGGTGTAAAAAAAGGTTCAAAAGAAAAAGTTTTAAAAACTCAAAAAGAAAAAGCAAAAGTTAAGTTGATTAAAAAAGAAATGAGTGATCTTGAAAAACTTGAGTCTGAGTTAGCTGCAATTGAAGGTAAGCTTGGATCCTTAATTTAATTTTTTTATTTTATTTATTTCTTAGTTAAATTTATATATAATATAATAGTTCTTAAGAATACTCTATTTGAGGTAATATTTAATTAACAAATATTACTCGTTTCAATACATTTCATTCGAGGGGATGCCGGAGCGGTCAAACGGGATAGACTCAAACTTGAGTGGTGAGTATTCAACTGAGTGCGATGAACAAACTTGCATAAGTAATCTATTGGCTTAGTGCCTACTAGGGTTCGAACCCCTATCCCCTCACCATTTTTTTTCTCATTATAATAAATTATCAAAACAAAAACTTCTTTCTTTTTATTCTGAAAAATCACCCTGGTGTGCATTATTAAAAGAAGATTAAATTCTCTTGTCGTCTACAATAGTGATTACAAAACATCATAAACTTATTTAAATTTACGTCATAATCTTTAGTTTTAATGACGTTTTTCAAATCAAAGCAACCTTGGACAAAAATTAAGCATGATATCTTAGAAAATTTACTTGCATCTTGTCTTTATTCTTTAAGAGATGGATCTACTTTTACTTATGTTGATGGACTTGCTGGAGCAGGTTCATATGAAGATGGCTCAAAAGGTTCTCCTTTAATTGCTTTTGATATTATAGATACTATTTTTGATGTAAAGAATGATTTGAATATTGACGCTGTTTTTGTTGAACAAGATAAAAACAACTATTCTTATTTAGAGGATTGCTTAGATTCTATTGGGATAAAACATGATAATATGAATGTATATAGAAAGGGTACAAACACACTTAATATTCATCATAAGCAAGCAGATTTTAATGATATTTCCGATATTGCATTACAATTTTCAGGACGACATCCCGGATTAACTTTTATTGATCCTTTTGGAATTAAAGACCTTAGCGATAAAGTTTGTCAGGATATAAGAAAATTAAACCCCAAAATGAATTTAGTTATTAATTTTGCAATAGGTACTATGAAAAGATTAGTTGGTCAAGGTAAAGTTTATGCTGCAACTCAAAAAACTTTAGAAGAATCTATGGGGGTTGGGTATGTTGAAGATAATGCCGAATTTTTTAAAAAATATAAAAATCAACTTAAAGAAAGATATTCGGGAGTTAGTTGGTTACCTTTAAAAAATACGCGAAATAGAGAACTTTTCTATATGATGCTTTGTACAAATGACATTTATTTATTTCAAAAATTTAATGATTACGCTCATGAGGAAAAAGAATCAACCTCATTGGATTGTGATGCAAAAGTATTAACTCATATCCCTAAAAAACCTCAAAGCATCAAGAACATACTTTTTTCATTAATGAATTATGAATATGCTTTGTTTAAGACTTCTGATTATCTTAAGTCAATGCGTAGGTTATTAAAACAGGAAAAAATAAGTCGCGCTCCTAGATATAATTCAAAAGTTTTCACGCATGACGACAAAGGTATAACTTTAAAAACTCTTCACAATGGAGGTTATTTAAAAAATGAGTAGACGTGAAGCAAAAAACGATTTGATTGCAAGGCTTGTGGGAGCAGGTAAAGATATTTTAGTAAATAGAAAAGGATATAGTAGATTTTATTGTTCAAGGGATTCAGGAATATTACATAATTTTTTTTTAGAAACAAAAAATCAACCTGTAATGCTTGTACCAGAAGATATCGATGATATTGACGATTATAATAATATAAAAATTATTTTAAAATATTTAAAAAATATAGATTCTGTTGGGTCGGCATTTAGAGATTCGAAAAAAACTGATGAAATCGAATATGATGTAGTTGCATTAGCAAATAAACATTGTTTGGAAGGAAATTTTTATTCATTTGATCAGATGATTGATGGCAAGTTTTTTTTAACTGAAAATCTTAATAATCTATTAGCTGTTATTCAAAACTATATGCCTTTAAAAAAAAGACTAGGTTTAATGGAAAAAGAAAAAATACATCTAGCTCCGAGTATAGATTCAAAAAAACTATCTTTTGATAAAGATTCGTTTAATGTGGTTCGAAGATGGTTAAATGAACATAAAATATCAAATAAAACATATACCGGTTCAAGTGATTCCGAATTTAAATTTCCTTTACCAACGTTATTCATAAAAGATAAACATTGGTATTACTTAACTTTAGTTAGTGACGGTACTGATAAAGATTTGATACAGAAATATATTAATACAAAATATTTAGAATCATATTTGAAAATTGAACGCCCTAAAATTAAAGGCAAACCTGTAAATGTCTCTGGAATAATTATTGCATCAAAGACATCTCCAGAAGGACATTTGTTCTTGGATGATCCCAAATTTGCTACTAGAACGCACTCTCTTTGTGATGAGACTAGTGATATTGAACACTATAAAAGTTTTCAGTTCTCAAGATTACCTTTTTATCTTGAAGCCAAAGATAGTTTGCCTGTAAATGGACTATATTCAGGCAAATTAGTATTTCAAAAAGAAAATAGACCTTTTATGTTTAGGGTTTTTAAGACCAAAGAAGGTAACTTGACAAATTCATATAGTCAGATTTCAAGATATAAATTCTAAAAACCTTTTTATACTAACCATATATTCTATAATATATGATAGAAATAAGAACCATTGGTGGTTATGGAGAAGTTGGTAAGAACTGTACAGCTGTAAAAGTGGATGATGATGTTGTTCTTTTAGATATGGGTATTCATTTAGAAAATTATATTGCTTTAACAGAGGACGAAGACATCAGAAATATAAGTACAAAACAACTTATTCAGGCAGAAGCGGTTCCAGACATATCTTATATTAAAGAGTGGAAAAAAAATGTTAAAGCTATTATCCCGACCCACGCTCATTTAGATCATATTGGTGGGATCCCTTTTTTAAGCAATAAATTTGATGCAGAAATTTTAGCAACTCCTTTTACTGCTACTGTTCTTGGTAAAATTATCAAAGATGAAAAGATTCATTTAAAAAACAAAATTAAAAGATTAAATCCTAACTCTACATATCAAATTTCTGATAAAATAAAAGTTGAGTTCATTAATATTACTCATTCAACTCCCCACACCGTTATGATTGCTCTTCATACTCCATATGGGATTGTTGTCTATGCTAATGATTTTAAGTTCGATTTATCACCGACATTAGGACAAAAACCAAGTTTTGATAGATTAGAGGAACTGGGAAAAGAAGGAATTAGATGTTTAATTGTCGAGAGTTTATATTCAGGCGCTGCAAGAAAAACACCGTCAGAAAAAGTAGCAAAAGAGATGTTAAAAGAAGTTCTATTAGGAATAAAAAGTAAAGACCAGGCTGTTGTTGTTACAACATTCTCAAGTCATTTAGCAAGATTAAAATCTATTATAGAAATTGGAAAAAAGATGAAAAGAAAAATCCTATTTTTAGGCAGATCTTTAAACAAATATGTTTCAGCTGGTGAAGAAGTTGGACTTATAGATTTTTCTGGTGATGTTTCAATGTCTAAATATAGAAAACAAGTAAAATCTACACTATCTAAGGTAAGTAAAGATGGCAAGGAGAAATATTTGCTTGTTGTAACCGGACATCAAGGTGAGCCAAAAGCAATCCTTAATCGAATGATTGATGGTGAACTTGATTTTGGGTTTTCTCAAGGAGATATTGTTGTATTTTCATGTCAAATTATTCCTTGCGATTTAAGTATTGAAAATAGAAAACATCTAGAACAAAAATTAAGAGATAAAGGGGTTAGAATCTTTTCAGATATTCATACCTCTGGGCACGCTTCAAAAGAAGATTTAAGGGATTTGATTGCTATGTTTAAGCCTGCAAATATCATTCCTGCCCACGGTACAAAGAAGATGTTTAAGGATTTTCAAGTATTGGCAGAAGAAATGGGATATAGTAAAGGAAAGAATTTTCACATATTGGATAATCACAATAGCCTAATTCTTTAATCTATATTTAAATAAAGAAAAATTTAAATACCCTTTATTGTTCTGATATATTTATATTATATTAAATGGGGGATTTATCATGAAACTTACTCTTGCAGAACCAAAATATCTTAAGGAAAGTATTTCAATTATTTCAGAACTGGTTAATGAGGCTTCTTTTAAAATTACAAAGGATGCTATCGAACTAGTTGCTATGGACCCGGCAAATGTTGCTATGGTTATCTTTAAATTACTTAGTAGCTGTTTTACAGAATACAATGTTCCAACTGAAGTTGATCTTGCTGTAAATTTAAGCAATATTAAACAAATTCTAAGACGTTCTAGACCTAGCGATATGGTTACTTTAGAATTAGAAGGAAATGAAAAACTTAAAATTACTTTAAAGGGTAAAAATACTAGAACTTTTTCTATTCCAATCATTGAATTAGAAGAAAGAGAACAAAAAATACCAGATTTAAGCTTCTCTGCTGTTGTATCTACAACTTCAAATGTATTTAATGATGCAATTGAGGATGTTGATGTTGTCGCTGAATCAGTTGTCCTTGTAGCTGAACCAGGAAAATTTGCATTAGTTGCTGAAGGAGATTTATCTAAAGTTAATGTTGATATTGCTGAAGGTAACGAAACAAAGATTGAAGTAACTGATAATGTCAAGGCAAAATATTCAATTGAATATTTGAAGAAGATGATATCTGGTAGCAAATTAAGCAATGAAGTTGTTGTTAATTTTAGCAAAGATTATCCTTTGAAGATTGACTATAAAGTTATTGATAAGGTACAAATGTCATTTATCTTAGCACCTCGTGTTGAGAATGATTAATTTTTTTATTTTTTAATATGGAATTAGAATTATTTTCAGATAGAGAAAAAAAATTAAGTTCTATTATAAGATTTGATATGAAAAGATTTGATCCTATGTTTTATAGAACAAATTTACTTATTCATTCTAAGCGTGTTTATTCTCTTGTTAAAGAAATTATTCCACACCTTAAATCTGTGTATGGTGATGAACTAGACTCAGAAAAAGCTTTGAGTTTAGCCCTAGTTCATGATGATGCTGAATTAGTGACTGGCGATGTTCAACTCTATGATAAAGAAAGGATGACTGCTGAAGAGTTGGCAGAAGTTGATAATGATGAGGCTCTTGCTATTGAAATTTTGGCAAAAAAATGTGAGTTTGTTGGAAAATATTATTATCGTGAGCTACTTTCGCACGCTCTAAATAAAGATTGTTTGGAAGCACAAATTGTATCTTATTGTGATAAGATGGATGGTTTTTGTGAAGCTTTGCATGAGATTTATGCAGGCAATGGAAATTTTAGGAGACCTGCAGTAAATTATGTTAGAAGGATTAATGAGTTTGATAAAAAATATCCTTTACTTGAGAAGATGTTTACTTTAAATCATGTCTTGGTTCAATTTCCTCAGACTTTTGATGTTGATAAGGTTATTTCCGAAGGTAAATTACATACAGTTGATAGTATTTTATTAAACACAGCAAGTCCTCATTATGAAGTTTGGAAGAAAATTACAGTGGAAAACTTAGGTATGAATGTATTAATCAATAAGATAGAATGATTAAATCAACGCTTGACTCAGTAGATACTGTATAATCAGAAGATTTAAAAAACATCTTATTTTTCTATTCTCTATGAAACAAAAATTATTATTACATGTTTGTTGTGGTCCTTGTGCAACAGAAGTTATTGAAAGATTGAAAAATAAATATGAAGTAAGTTTATTTTTCTATAATCCCAATATACAACCTGAAGCGGAATATGATAAAAGGCTTGAGCAAGTGAAGAAATTGTCAGAGATTCATGATATTGAATTATTCATACATGAACAAGATGATGATTCCTGGTTTAAAGAGACTGAAGGCTTAGATAATGAACCTGAAGGTGGACGTAGATGTGAAAAATGCTTTGGATTACGTGTTGAAACAGCAGCAAAATTCGCAGCTGATCATGATTTTGAGGCTTTTACTACAACGTTATCAATTTCTCCATACAAAAATCATTTTTTACTAAAAAGAATTGGTAATAGATGTGCTGGTAGGTATGGTGTTGATTTTATCGATGATGATTTCAAGCAAGATAAAGGCTATGAAAAAAGTATTGAATTAAGCAAGAAACATAATTTATACAGACAAAAGTATTGTGGATGTATTTATTCTAAAAAAGATTAATTTTTTTTTCTAATTTATAGAGGGTTTTGATAAACCCTATATAGCGAACTTTGATATACTGAACCAGAAATATAATTAATATCTTTTTAATTTCTGGTTGGTATACTAAATCAGAATAAGTTAGAAAAATAATTATGATTTAGTATATAAATAAATCATTAAAAAACTAAAATTTTAGAGGTTAATCAAAGTCCTATATAATTAGTATTTGATTTTTTAAAATATAAATCTATATAGAAGTAATAAGAAAAAATATAATTAATCATATTAACCTTGTTGTAATCTTTCCATAATATCTTTCATATTTTTCTCTACTTCTTTCTCATCTACATTATCAGATCTGGATTGAGGTTTTGTTTCTTTTGTCTCTTGACTTTTTTTCAGCATTTCCTGAATGAATTTTTCATGTGCTTCTCTATCTGCCATTTTCAATATTTAATGTTAATATATTATATATTCTTTTCTATTCAGTAAAGCTTATATATCTATTATTGATGTTATTCCTTATGGGAGAAGGTGACACATTTGTTTGTGCTGTTGTGGGATTTTTTGCAGGAATAGGTTTATTCTTTAATGGTTTTAGGTGGTTTAAGCAAAAAAGACTTATTGAAAATATTCCTACATCCAAAGTAAGAAGCATAGCAATGGGGTTAACCGAAGTCTATGGAGAGATAGTACCTGCTATGAAAAAGATTTTAAAAAGTCCTTTTTCTAACAAA
>CAYZMD010000021.1:0-15500 GCA_964479425.1 uncultured Methanosarcinales archaeon
GGAATTATACTATCTCACCACAAATTGAATAAGTTATTTTGTCACAAACCCTAAGGTACAAAGATAATCATTGTAGTGATTGTAGTACTGTAGTTCATGACGAGATTGAAGATCAATTACACGATAAGTGTTAATTAGCGAGGTAGATATACGTGAGTAAAACAGAAGAAAATTTAAAAGCTGCATTTGCAGGAGAAAGCCAAGCAAGAAATAAATATACATATTTTGCAAAGATTGCAAGAAAAGAAGGTTATCATTACATTGCAAAAATGTTTGAAGAATCTGCAATGAATGAAGTGCAACATGCAAAAGATGAATTTAAATTATTGAATGGAATTGGCGACACAAAAGCTAATTTGAAAGCAGCAATTGAAGGCGAGCATCATGAAACAGTTAGTATGTATCCTGACTTTGCTAAAGACGCTGAAGAAGAAGGAAATCAAGAAGCAGCTAAATTGTTTAGAATGATTGCAAGAGTAGAAAAAGAGCATGAAGCACGATATAAAAAACTATTAGCAATGGTAGAAAATGGAACAGTATTCAAAAGAGAAAAACCAATTAGATGGAAGTGTTCAAAATGTGGTTATATTCATGAAGCAAATGAACCACCAAAAGAATGTCCGTCATGTAAACATGAAAAAGAATACTATGAACCAGAGTGTATGTGCTTTGAATAATTATTTTTTTATTTTAAACACTAAAAATTCCACCATTCTATTGAATGGTGGTTGGTGGAATTTTGGTGTGCTCAAAAAGAAATTGACCAGAGCGAAGTGAGTATGCCATCAGTCTATTGATTGATGATGGTCAATTTATATTTGACATAAAAAATACGGAGGAAACTAAAAATGGGATGCGAAGGATGCGGCGGATGTAATAGTCTTACCGAAGAAGAATGGAAAGAACAAAAGAAAAAAGAAGGCAAAGAAGATAAAGACGAAGAATAATTTTTTTTATGCTGAAAAATTTCTTAGGAAATTTTTGGCATCTTAAAAATTTTCTTGTCATAAAATTAGAAAAATTTTAAAGATTTTTCAAAATAATTTTTTAGGAGGGGTTAAAATGTATGAAGGATATAATTCTCAAAGAGGATATTTGAATCATCCTAATGTTATTAACAATAGTGGTGATTATAATTCAAACAAACAACCATCTAATAATTCTAGTTGGCAAGTTGATTGTTCTAGTGGATGGTGTATAAGTGTAGAAAAAGGTAAAAAGGGTATTGAAAATGACATATTACACAAAAGATTATCAGCCAAATGAATCATACTCAGCGAGTAAAGAAAATCAATCAAAATGTGCTTATGGTTGTAATCCTTGCTCTGGTTGTAGGGGGTAAATAAAATGAACGATTGTGAAAAATGTGGAAAAGAATTAATGAAAGAAAATAGCGATGCAGCTTATTATTGCTACAAATGTGAAGACAACATTAGAAAATTAGAATGATTGACGAAGTAATTAAAATTTTGAAAAAGAAAGTTGTTCATTACAAAGTTCCAGTTGTTGATCTAATTGAAATTCAAACAAAAGATCCATTCAAGGTATTAGTTACAACAATACTTTCTGCAAGAACTAAAGATGAAGTAACACACGACGCTGTTAAACGATTATTTAAATTGGTAAAAAAACCAAAAGATTTTGATAAACTAACCACAAAACAAATTGAAAAGATAATATATCCTGTTGGTTTTTATAAAACAAAAGCTAGACATTTGAAAAAATTACCTTTATCTTTACAAGAAAATTTTAATGGAAAAATTCCAAATGTTATCGAGGAATTAATAAAATTACCAGGTGTTGGAAGAAAGACTGCAAATCTTGTTGTTGCGGTTGCGTTTAAACTGCCTGGAATGTGTGTTGATACGCATGTTCATAAAATAAGTAATAGATTAGGTTACATAAAGACAAAAACTCCGTTACAAAGCGAAATGGCGCTTAGAAAAAAACTTCCACTAAAATATTGGGAAACTTATAACAGTATGATAGTTGCGTTTGGTCAAAATATTTGTAGACCTGTATCTCCATGGTGCAGTAAATGTCCAATAAGAAAATATTGTAAAAGAATTGGAGTGAAAATAAGCAGATGAAACAATTAGTTAAAGATATTTTGAAATTAAAGAAAAGTGATATACGTAAAGTAATAGATAAGAAAATATCTGACTTTGAAAAATTTAAAAATAAGAGTACAAAAGAATGGTTTTCAGAATTATGTTTTTGTATACTTACTGCTAACAGTAAAGCAAAAACAGCAATTGCTATTCAAAAAAGACTTGGAGCAAAAGGTTTTTGCACATCTTGCGCTAAAGATGTTAAGCAATGTATAATTGATAATAAACATAGATTTCATAATAATAAAACTAAATATATTGTAGAAGCTAGAAAGCATATTGATATTAAAAAGAAAATTCAATTGTTTGATAACGATTTTAAAGCAAGAGAATGGCTAGTTGATAATGTAAAAGGCATAGGACTTAAAGAATCAAGTCATTTTTTAAGAAATGTTGGATATAAGAATGTTGCAATACTTGATAGGCATATACAGAATTTGATGGTAGATAGGGGATTATTGACTGAAAAACCACAATCATTAAATAAAAAAACATACCTAGATATTGAAAATAAGTTAAGTTTACTCTGTAAAAAAGTAAATTTGAATCAAGCTGAACTGGATTTTTATTTATGGTATATGAAAACTGGTGAAGTTTTAAAGTGAGGTATTATGATGGTAAAATTATTTAGATGTGAAATTTGTGGAGATCCTTACATTGGTGATGAAGCTCCTGCGAACTGCCCTTTTTGTGGAGCAAAAGAAAAATTTATCAAAGAATTTAATGAAGCAAAAGTTAATTTTGATGTTGAATTAAATGAAAAAGATAAAGCTAATGTTGAGCATGCTTTACAAGTTGAAGTAAGCAATGTAGCATTTTATTCTTGTGCAGCAGCAAAAGTTGAAGAACTAGAAGGAAAAAAGTTATTCAAAGCTTTATCAAAAGTAGAAGCTGAACATGCATCTGTATGGAAGAAAATTCTTAAGCTTGATAAGGTTCCGAGTGCAGATGATAGTTGTTCAATAAGTTTTACAGAAGATCTTGAGGATTCTCATGCTCGTGAAACAAGAGCTATTGAATTTTATGCAAAAGCTGCTGCTGAAGCAGAAAATGAGCGAGTTAAAGAAATATTTAATGCATTTGTAGAAGTGGAAACAGATCATTTAAAATTATCTGAAGAACGATTGAGGTGAATCGAAATGGGAAAAGTTAAAATTTATTCAACACCAACATGTCCTTGGTGTAAAAAAGCAAAAGATTATTTTAAAGAGAAGAAGATTGAATTCGAAGATATTAATGTAGCTGAAGACGATAAAGCTAGAAAAGAAATGATTGAAAAGTCTGGTCAGATGGGTGTTCCTGTAATTGATATTAAAGGAAAAATTATTGTAGGGTTTGACCAAGAAACAATTGAAAAAGAATTAGCTAAATAAAAATGTACGATACAATTATTATTGGCGCAGGGATAGCAGGTTTAACATCTGCTTTATACGCCTCTAGGAAAAACATGAAGTTTGAAGTCTTAGCAACAATTTTTGGCGGACAATTCATGGAGAGCGGAGAAGTTCTAAATTATCCTGGTATTGTTAAAACTACTGGTGTAGATTTTGCAGGTAAGATGCAAGAGCAGATGAAGGCTAATAATATTAAAGTAAAAAAAGAAACAGTAAAAAAAATAGATAAGAAAGGCAAGACTTTCAAAATTACAACAGATAAAGGAACTTATGAAACTAAAACAATAATTGTTGCGTCTGGCGCTAGACCTAGAAAATTAGGAGTTCCCGGTGAGGATAAATTATCCAATAAAGGTGTAACTTATTGTGCAATTTGTGATGGACCATTATTTAGTGGAATGGATGTTGCAATTGTTGGTGGCGGAGACTCGGCACTTGAAGCTGTTGATTTTATGAAGAATGTTGCAAAGAAAATTTATTTAGTTGTTAAAGGAAAATTAACAGCGCATGAATATTTGCAAGATAATTTGAAAAATATAAAAAATGTTGAGATTATAGAAGGCGAAACAAAAGAAGTTCTTGGTGATAAATTTGTTAGTGGACTAAAAGTTGACGATAAAGAACTAAAAGTTTCCGGCGTAATAGTTGAGATAGGAAGAATACCTAATACAGATGCATTTAAGGGATTTTTAGAAACAGATGAACATAATCATATTAATATTGATTGTACAACAAAAACTTCTGCCAAAGGGATTTTTGCTGCTGGTGATTGTGCTTCAGGACATGAATATCAATATGTAATAGCAGCAGGTCAAGGCTGTATGGCTTTATTAAAAGCTTCAAGATATTTAGCAAGATTTAAGGAGGATTAAAAATGGAACATAATGTAGGAAGAGTTGATAAAGTTGTCAGAGTAATATTGGCAGCATATTTTGGATATTTAGGATATACTAATACAAATTATTGGTGGTATTTATTGGCAGTTTTATTGTTGTTTACAGTTATGACTAGTCATTGCCAACCATATAAGTGGCTCGGCATTAATACTTGTAAGGTGAAATAAAATGGCAGATAAAGATGGAATATATAAATGTTCAATATGCGGAAATGTTGTAGAATGTTTTGAAGCATATGCAGGGATTTTAGTTTGTTGTGGCAAAAACATGGATAAGTTTGACGCTAAAGCTGAGGAAGAAGGTACTGAAAAACATAAACCTGTAGTTACAATTGAAGGGAATAAAGTTATAGTGAAAGTTGGCGAAGTTCCTCACCCTATGGATAAAGAACATTTCATTGAATTGATTGAAATTATGGGCGGAGATGAAGTAATTGCTAGCGCAAGATGTTATCCTGGGAGCAAAGCAGAAGCTGAATTTAATTTAGAAAAACCTGAAGGGGTAACTGCAAGAGCTTATTGTAATGTACATGGACTTTGGAAGTCTGAATAATTTTTTTCTTTTCTTTTTTTTATTATATTTCTTAATATTTCTTTTTACTTGTTCTCAAATAATTATCTGCTTTTAAAATAACGCCAACACTAGCCCAGTGAGTTATTTCGCTTTTCATAACTTTTTCTATTGTTTTAGCAAAAGTCATTTTTTCTGTTCTTATTATTTCGCTTCCTTCATGGTTAGTATCTCCATATGTTAACTCTTCAGCTAAAAATAAATGAGTCGTCTGTCTAACTGTTGCCTGAGGTTTCATAATTCCAAGGCTAGTCCATTTTTTAGCATAAATTCCTAATTCTTCTTGTAATTCTCTTTTTGCAGTTTTAATTGGTTCTTCTCCTTCATCAATAATGCCTGCACAAGCTTCTAAACATTCTTTATCAAATCCATAACGAAATTGACGAACAAGATGAACATTTCCTTCTTTATCTAATGGAAGAACAGCTATGGAATTTCTTTTTTTAACAATACTGAAAAGTCCTTCCTTTCCGTCGGGATGGATTACCTTTTCTTCAGTTACTTCAAGCCATGGGCTTTTATATTTTGTTTCTATATTAATAATTGTCCAATGTTCTTTTTTATTCATTTTATATTATATTAACACTCATAATTTATTAATCTTTAGAAAAAGAAATTGTTTTTATAGAATTTTAAGTAAGACAGTTTTATAATAATAAGGAACTTTTAAGTTCTAACAAATACCTTTATAAATGAATTCAAAATCATAGAGATAATGGTAAATATTAAAGGCTATGAGCTTAAAGAAATAACTATTCGTGATTCATACGATAGAAGAGCTGTACAATTTAAGAATAAGATAATTAGTTATCTAAAAGTTTTTGACTTAACTGATGACGATATAGAAATACCTTTAGAAAAGGTTTCAATGAAAAAAGCGCAAGCCTCAGTCTCATGGTATATGTGGGATGAACATTTGTTTTATAGCTATAATGGAGCTTCAAAATTTGTTGAAAATTTAGGTATGGTTGCGCAAGTTATTGAACATTTTATTTCTCTTTATGCTGATGAAAAAATAACTAAAGAAGAATTTTTAGAAATATTTGTTGAAGATAAAGATATTATTGAACAAAGAAAAAAAGCAAGAACAGTTCTTGGCGTAGAAGAAGATTCAATAGATTTTGAAACAATGCATAAAAATTATAAAAAACTTTCAAAGGAACATCATCCTGATATGCCGGGAGGAAGTACTGAAAAGTTTAAAGAAATAAATAAAGCTCATAAAATGCTTAAAAGAGAATTAGCTTAATTTTTTCTTATATACTAAATATCAAGATTACAAAAAGAATAACTCCAAGTATGAAATATTTTGGATCTCCCTCTTTTTCTTCAGGTAAAATATCTTTTATTATGATGTAAAATAATCCTCCAACTACAGCTCCTAATAAACTAAATAAGATTGTCGGGGGAACATTAAATACCATAAATAATAATGCTCCTAGAACGCTTGAACTTGATACCAAAAGACGCCAAAAGAAATTTTCTTTAATTTCTGCATGGATTTCTTTTGTTGATGCTGAACTTATTGTTGAATGAAATAATACTGGAATAAACAGTAAAGTTCCTGCAACAATATCTTGCGTTGTAATATAATATAATACAATTCCTACAATAAAATGATATAAGAAAAAACCTATTCCATGAACTTCCTTTAGTTGATTAATTCTTTTCTCTGATTCGCTATGTTGGTAAATAAATTTTTCTACTAGATGAAAAAAACTAAACCCAACCAAAATGGAAACATAACTTAATTCTCTTAGATATTGAACTGAGTCGTGAATCATTGGTAATAAATGTAAAAATAAATATGCAATTGAAACACCAGCACCAAAACTTAGTAATTTTTCTCTATAAACTTTTAATCTCAAACTAATATAATCACTCATTAAGTGTGCTATACTTATTAATGCTGCGTATATTAATCCGATTTCCATTTTATTCAAATTTACTTCCGTCTAGGCTACCATCATTATTATAGCCACGTTGTTCCCAAAAACCTTTGTAATATTTATTGTCACTTATTTCAATCTTAGTTATCCATTTTGCCCATTTATAGCCCCATTTGTCTTCTGCAACTAATTGAAATGGAAAACCATTCTCACTTGGTAATGTTACATCGTTTTGTTTAAAAGCTAGTAGTATGTCATTATTTATTAAATATTCTAAAGGGTGCGCTGTAGAATAACCATCCTCTGCATAGAAGATAACTGTGTTTGCACTTTCTTGTATTTTTGCTTGCTCAAATAAATCTTTTAATAAGATGCCTGTCCATTTTAAACTTAGATCCCATCCTTCTACGCAATACAGTGTGACAACTTTTGAATAATGTTGATTAGCTAGAACTTCACTATATTTTAATTCCATTGGATTATCTACTAATCCTTCAATTTTAAGAGTATATTTGTCTGCATCAATATATTGTGGTCCTTTGATGCTATTCTCTCTAAAATCTGTTATAGAACTTAATTTTTTACCTTCATATTCTTTTATTTCAACGCTTTTTAGTTGTTTAACTTGCTCGCTAGTACAACCAAGTATTAATAATAAAATAAGTAAAGTAATGATTTTTTTCAAATAAGCACCTCTAAATAGAATAAATAAAAAAAAGAATATAAAAACTTATTGTTTTGCAAGCTCAGAATCAATGATTGATTTGAAAACTTCAAAAGGTTGAGCTCCTTTTAGTAATTTTCCATTAATTAGAAAAGAAGGAGTACCAGAAGCGCCATTTGCTCTACCTTCATTTGTATCAGCAGTAACTTGCGCTGCATATTTTCCTGATTCAAGACATTCATTGAATGCTTCCTCATCTAAAGCTAATTCTTTAGCATAAGCTTTCAAATCCCCACTTGAGCCTTTATCAAATATTGTATCATGCATCTCCCAGAATTTACCTTGGTCTCCTGCACATTCGGTAGCTTGTGCTGTTGTCGCATCATTGCCACCTCCATTAGAATGCTTAAATACAATTTTTACGTCATTAGGATAAGTTTCTATTATCTGGTTTATCGTTGATTTTACCTTATTACAATATCCGCATGAGAAACTAGAATATTCAACAATAGTTACTTTTGCGTCTTCTACGCCTTTAAAATTTCTTCCTTCAACACTTATTTCTGCTGTTTGTTGTGGTGATTCTTGTTGAACTGGAACTTCTGCTTTTAAGTCAACAAATTGTGGAAATAATTTATTACCATCTCCAGTTAAATACATAGGATAATTTTTACCTTCTATTTCTAAATCAATAATAATCATGCCTTGTTCTTCTACTATACTATTTACAGTTGCAAAAACACCTTGTCTTGAAAGAATATATTTATTTAAAAAATCAACAGCAGTATTTGCTTTGCTATCTTTATCTAGGACAGTGCAGCCGGTAGTTGTTATCATTGGAGCTTTGTATAAGAATAATGCAATAATTGCGATTGCAAGTATGCCTGAAATTGTTTGCCAAATTTGTAATTTTTTTTTCATGTTTTATACCTCTTAAAATTTTAACTTTGAAATCTTTATAATCTTTTTGCTTTTAATAGTAGTGAGTTTGTTACTACACTAACGCTTGATAATGCCATTGCGCCTCCCGCAATCATTGGGTTTAATAACCAGCCTGTCCAAGGATAAAGAAGGCCTGCAGCTACAGGAATTCCAAGAGTATTGTAAAATAATGCCCAAAACATATTTTGTTTGATTTTACTCATTGTCATTCTGCTCAGCTTGATTGCCTTTACAACATCTAAAAGATTATTCTTCATTAAAACAATATCTCCTGATTCCATTGCAACATCTGTGCCGCTACCCATAGCAATTCCAATGTCTGCCTGAGCAAGTGCAGGAGAATCATTTATTCCGTCTCCAACCATTGCAACTTTTCCTTTTCTCTGTAGTCTTTTTACATAATTTGCTTTATCTTCGGGAAGAACTTCTGCAAATACATTTTTAATTCCTGCTTCTTTAGCTATTGCTTTTGCTGTTCTCTCATTATCTCCTGTAATCATATAAACTTTTATTTTTAATTGTTGAAGTTTTTTTACAGCTAAATGAGATGTTTCTTTTATTGTATCTGCAACAGCAACTAGTCCGAGTATTTTTTTTGTATCAGCCAAAATCATAACTGTTTTTCCTTCTTTTTCTAATTTTTGTATTTCTGTAATATGTTTTTTAATGTTGATTTTTTTATCTTTCATAAGTTTTGCATTACCGAAATAATATTTTGTTTTTGCAATATTTGCTGTAATTCCATGACCAGGTATTGCTTTAAAGCCAATTACTTTTTTGAATTTTATTTTTTTTTCTTTAGCTTTTTTAACAATAGCTTCAGCTAGTGAATGTTCACTTCCATTCTCTAAACTTCCTGAGATTGTTAAAAAATCTTTATCAGATAATTTAGATAAATTTACAATATTAGTAACCTCAGGCTCACCTTTAGTTATCGTTCCTGTTTTATCAAATATAACGTGTTTAATATTATGTGCAGTTTCAAGGGCTTCTCCGCCTTTGATTAATATGCCTTTTTTAGCACCTTTCCCAGTACCAACCATAATTGCTGTTGGTGTTGCAAGGCCTAAAGCACAAGGGCAAGCAATTACTAAAACAGCAACACATGTAAGAAGTGCAAATCTAAAACTTTCACCAACAATAAAGTACCATGTAACAAATGTAGTTATTGCAATCAGTAAAACTCCTGGGACAAAATAAGATGCAATATTATCTGCAAATCTTTGTATTGGTGCTTTACTACCCTGCGCGTCCTCTATTAATTTAATAATTCTTGCAAGTGTTGTGTTCTTTCCTACCTTGGTTGCTTTAAATTTAAAAGCACCATATTTGTTTATTGTTGCTCCAATAACATTGTCGCCTTTCTTTTTTTCAATAGGGATACTTTCTCCTGTAACCATTGATTCATCAATTGAAGTATGTCCCTCAGTTATTATTCCATCAACGGGTATTTTTTCGCCTGGTTTTACAATTACAATATCTCCCTCAATAACTTCATCAATTTTAATTTTTATCTCTTTTTTATTTCTTATTACTATAGCAGTCTTAGGTGTTAAACCCATTAGCTTTTTTATTGCTTCAGATGTTTTACCTTTAGCTTTTGCTTCTAAATATCTGCCAAATATTACTATTGTAATAAGTACAGCACTTGCTTCAAAATATTGATGGCCAGCTTTACTTAAAACAACATAGACACTGAAAAAATATGCAGCACTTGTGCCCATAACAATTAGAGTATCCATGTTCGCACTTTTTCCTTTTAATGCAGTAAATGCGCTTTTATACATTGGCCATGCAATGTAAAATTGTATTGGTGTAGCTAGTGCCCACATAATATAATTTTGATAAGGAATAGGATTTTTCATGAAAAACATGCCTAAAATAAAAGTAGGAATTGCAAATAACATACTCAAAAACAAATCTGATTTTAATGATTTTATTTTATCTTTTTCATCTTTACTAAAATCTTTATTTCCAGATGATTCTTTAGCACCATAACCTTTGTCTTTTACTGTCTTTATAAGTTTTTGAATATCAACTTTCTTTTCATCAAAGTTGACAGTAGCTCTATTGGTTGTTAAATTTACATTAGCATCTTTTACTCCATCTAGTTTTTTTAATGATTTATCGATAAGAGTAGAGCAGCTAGCACAATGCATTCCTTTAATATCTAGGGTTGTTTTTTTCATTTTAATCCTCCTATGTAATACTCATATATTGATCCGTAAGTAAAATCTATAATTATTTTTACGGACTAGTATATCTCAATCGCAAAAGTTATAAATTTAATTTGCGATTCAGTATATATAATGTTTTATACTGATTTATTATAGAGGACTTTGATTAACCTCTAATATTTTAGTTTTTTAATGATTTATTTATATATCAAAGTCCGCTATATAGGGTTTATCAAAACCCTCTATATTATAGTTATATCAAATTCAAATTATAATATTATTTAACCCAGTTACTTTTTCTTTTTTTCATTATTTATTAATTTGTATATTCCCCAAAAAACACCAGAGAAGATTAATGCGCCTATAATCCAATTAAAATAAAAAAAACCATATCCTCCTGCAAACATTGGACAACTTTCATATACCATTTTATTCACCTTTTTTTTTATTTGCACAATCTTTGCAACAAAAAATATTATTATGTTTTTTTACAAAAGATAAACCAATATCCATTCCGCAAATTTTGCAGAATAATTCATTCCCGTATGTTGCTGTGTGTTCGCAAGTCATTTTCCACCACATCCACAGCTGCCGCCTGTTGTAGAACCACATGTTGATCCTCCGCAACTTCCTGCACTACCACCACAAGTTCCTGTTGGTTGTGTTGGTGCATTTTTTATTTCTTCTTGTACTGCCTTTGCATCATTTATGTTAATGTCATCTTTTACAATAAAAGATCCAGGAATCATACCCATCCAACAACTGAATGGAATTACGCCTTCTTCATTAGGTGTAAATTCGATAACTTGCTCTCCCTGTTTTATATCAAATTCTAAACCAAGCTTAGGAGATTGTATTGCATTATTACATCCAGTAATTTCTTTTCCATTTATTTTCCATTTAACGGGCACACCTTTTTTTAATACAAATGTATCTGGTACCCATCCGCCTCTTGTAACGTCCATCTCAATAACTTGATACTTACCTTCTGTTGTAATTGCATTTCCGGTTACTGCATTATTGTTAGATGATGCTGATGCTAATAACGATGTTGTGTCATATCCTGTTCCAGTTAAAGCTAATCCGCGATTAACCATGATAAGACCTAATATGATAACTATAGCACCAGATGCTTTTAATATTCTATGTGTTGCTTTGTTTGATAAATAACTAGCAATGTATCCAAAACCGAGCATTATAGGAAGCGTTCCAAGTCCAAAAACGAATAATAATTTTGCACCTTCAATCATGCTTCCTGTTCCAGCTGCCATAATGTATATCGCCTGTAAAGGACCGCAAGCAAGCATTAGTCCATTTAATAATCCAATTACTAAAGGGTTTGAATGTTCTTTTGACTCTTTACCAACAAATCTTGCTAAAAATTGTGGAGTTCTTAATTGAAATTTTCTTAGTATTGGAAAAATGTTTAACATCTTTAATCCAAATAATATTAAAAATATTCCTGCAATGACTCCTGCTACTCCTCTCATCATTGGGGTAAAAGCAATTATTGCGCCAATTAAACCAAATATTGCACCAATTATTGTATATGATAATGTTTTACCAAGTCCGTACATTAAATGTGATTTATGTGACGATTTTCCTGCTTGTGCATTCTTTGTTGTGTAGCTTAACACAAAACCTCCACACATACTAACGCAATGAAGACCTGTCAATAATCCGACAAGAAATAATAATCCATAACCCATATTCGCACTTATTACTGGAATGTTAATCTTACTAATTTTTGAAACAAAAAAAGCGATAATTATTATTCCCATTATAGCCCAAATTATTGCAAGCACTTTAGGAATAGGCTCTTTTGTTGCATTTTCAGCTCCAGTTTCCTTTTTTATAATTTTAGGATCATAACCGATTTCTGAAAGCTTTTGATTTATTTCTGATTCTTTTATTTTATTTGAATCAAAGTCTATATCTATATTATTTTCTGTATAGCTTGCTTTTACACTATTTATCCCATCTACTTGTGATAGCTTTTTTTCAATTATCTTTTCGCAGCTTTCACAAACCATTCCGTTTATATCGATTTTCATTTATATCCCTCTTTTTTAACAATCTTAACAAGCTCTTCAGGAGTTGTCTTTGTTTCATCAAATGTTACAGTAATTACGTTTGTTTTACTGTCTGCCATTGATTTTATAACTCCATTAGTCTCTTCTAATGCGTCATTAACTAGCATCTCACAACTTTTGCAGTGCATGCCTTTTGATTTTATTTTGATAGTTTTCATTATGATTTCACCTTAGAAACAGTTAAATGACGGATTTATTAATAACATTCCACTTAAAAAGATGGGCTAAAACGTTTGTACTTCCAGAATTATTGTCCTAGACCGTTTAAGGAGCTATTTATGTACTTTACATGTTTTTGGTTGAGCTGCAACTGCTAATAGTATAATTCCAAGCACAATAAAGAAATTTGTGTATTTAGTAAGAAACCCGATTATAATGGAAGTTGCCGCTGCAATGGACATAAAGGGAGTAACAAAACATCCGCAAATACCTACTCCAGAGAGTAAAGCGCCAATAGATCCCATTCCTGCCGAAATTGCTCCAAATATTCCTATTCTTTTCATTTTAATATTTCTTTACTAAATAAACTTCATTAGTTTTTCCACTTGGTTTTCTAGAAATAAATTTTCGTTGTTCTAAATCTTTAAGCATTAGTGATAATGAACTTTTGCTAATATTTGTTCTAAATCTTAATGTACTTTGTTTAATTCCATCTTGTTCTTTGACAGCCTCTAGAATCTTTCTTTCGTCTTCATTAAAGCCTGCTAGAAAAACCATGAATTTTTCATTCTTTTTAGTTTGCTTCAATGCACTCGCTATCTTTTTTTGATGGTTCATTAATACTTCTTGAGTTGTATCTATAAATGTTAAATAAAATCCTAATAGTATTAATATGCCTGATAATATTCCGCCTACAATATATGGAGTATAACTTCTATCGGCGTGAAGACAAGTGCCATCATCTAAAAAACAAGAGTTTATTTCAAGCATTATTTGTTTAACATAAACATCTTCTCTTTGTTTTTGAACGTAAACTAATCCACCTATTACTATTCCTAATATAATTAGTATAATTCCTATATGTTTTTGGTTCATAGTCTATATATTTAAAATTCTCTTTATAAAATTTGTGTTAGCTTGTAAGACAAAGCAAAATTGCCAAATCTTCTGAAGCATTTAATGCATGCGGAGCATCTTTTGGCATAAATATGAATGTGCCTTCTTTCATCTCAATCTCCTCATCAAATAATTTGAAAGTACCTTTCCCTTTCAAAACTTGTACAATCCCAATCTTCGTAGATGTATGTGTATCAATGTCTGTTCCTTTTGCAAGGCACATTAATGTATAGTTGTAACCTTCACCTTTAGCAAGGACTGTACTAAATATTCCTTCTGTTGGGAATTGCATTAATTCATTTAAATTCTTAAAAAATCCAGTTTCCATTATACCCACCTCTCTTCTAAAATATTACCTTTTATTCCAACAGTTATGGCTTTTATTGGAATTTTTCTACTAGCCTTTTCTACTGCTGATGTTGCAATATGAAGAAGTCCGCCACAACATGGAACTTCCATGATTGCAACTGTTAATGTGTTAATGTTTGAATCATCAATCATGCTAGTAATTTTTTCTATATAATTATCTTGGTCGCTATCAAGTTTTGGACAGGCAATTGCTAATGTTTTTCCTTTCAAAAAGTCTTTATGAAAATCAGCGAGCGCATGTGCAACGCAATCTGCTGACAACAAAACATCAGCGTCCTTAAAATATGGAGCTTGAGGACTAAGTAAATGTAATTGTACTGGCCATTGTCTTAATTGGCTGCTTCGTTTTCCATCCTCAACAATATTTTCTTTTTCGTCACTAAAATCTTTCATAGCCATTTCTGCACACCCACATGGTATATTTCCCTTTTCCATTTTTATATCCTCCATTGGATTATCTATATTATTTTCTTTAAGATATTCTTCTGCTTCTTTCAAATATTCATCTGCATTATGATCTCTAAGGTGTTCAATGTGAGCTTTTATTGTATTAGTTCCTTTAGGCACAATATTCTCTTTCATAACTTTCTTTTCATCATAAGGTTCTGCTTCTCTTTCTTCAATTTCAATTGCACCTTCTGGACAATGTCCAAGGCATGCTCCAAGTCCGTCACAGAATAAATCTGAAATTAATCGTGCTTTATTATCTATAATCTGTAATGCTCCTTCATGACAGTTTGGAACGCACACTCCGCAACCATTACATTTATCTTCATCAATTTTTACTATTTTTCTTTTCATTGCAATCACCTTAGTATCATTAATATATTTAGTATAAAAAGGATAGTTACTTATATAACTTATAGTATCTAAATGTATACTATGGACTGCACAGTTGAAAAAACACTCGATTATCTAGCGAAAAAATGGAGTTTATTAATTATATTAGAAATATATAAAGGAGATAAATACACAAGAAGATATTCTGAGATTAAAGCAAATTTAGGTAAAATTACTCCTAAAATACTTTCTGCTAGACTCAAAGAGCTTGAGCAACATGAATTAATTACTAAGACAATAGATGCAACTCATTTTCCAATTAAATGTTCATATTCCTTGACTAGTTCTGGAAAAGATATCATTAAAATAATAAAAGATATTAAAAAATGGGCTTTGAAATGGAATAAAAAGAATCCAGTTTGTCAAGCAACAAACTGTAAAAATTGTACTTTCTAGATAAATTCACCAATTAATGGACCATAATTCTCAACTCTATCTGGATTGCTTAGTGAATGTCTTGATTTTGCTGCTTCCTCAAATGTTGTTGTGCCACAATGTT
>CAYZMD010000022.1:0-12248 GCA_964479425.1 uncultured Methanosarcinales archaeon
AGATCCAAAGGAGAAAGAACCAAATTATAAAAAAGCAATTAAATATATTAAGAAAAGATTTGATGGAAAGATTGATGTGCTTAATTACGCATTAGCTTATACAACTAATTTAGGTTTTCCTGGAAAAGAGGCAACTCTAGAACAAATAGAAGAGGCTAACATTGTTTCTTTCAATCCTATTTTAGAATTAGATAAGTCCTTTACAATTGACAATGTAATTGCTTATAGCGCTTTTACTGACATGTTTCACAATACTGTTTTTGATGTATATGGAGCTATGGAGGGATCTAAGAATCAGCTTGAAAAATATTTTGCAGAGAATGGCGATAAATTCAAACTTGTAAAAGGAGGAGCTTTCTTTTCACCATCATTTTTTGGAATTGCATTAAAAGGATGTAATAGAAATAAGGGAGTTGATCTTATTCAAGGGATGAAGTCCATGATTGATGCTGAGCAGTTAGAGTATGGCAACGAAAGAATGACAACTGCTAAAGACATGGCAGTAGCTGCTTCCAAAGTTTTAAATTCCTACCATAAAAGGATAGAAGTTATGGGCGATTTAAGTGCGTTTGGGAGTCTAAAATAAACTCTTAGCCATATCTTTTGGCTTTTTTATTTTCATTATTTTAAGAATAGTTGGAGCAATATTATACAAGCAACCATTCTTTAATTTATATTTCTCATCAGAAACAATTGTACAATAAACATCATTTAATGTATGCGTAGTTTTGTACTTACCAAACATCTCTTCACAATTACCATGATCAGCAGTTACTACTACAGTAACATTTTCTTTTTTGCATTTTTCAATTATTTTCTTAACACATTTATCAAGATATTCAACAGCCTTTACTGTCGCATTTAAATTTCCAGAATGACCAACCATATCGCCATTAGCAAGATTAAGAACAGTTAATTTGTATTTACCAATTGTTGGTAATAATGCTTTTGTTATTTTACTTGCGCTCATTTCTGGCTTTTTATCATATGTAGTAACTTTTGGAGAAGGTATTACAATTCTATCTTCTTTAGGGAAAGGGCTTTCACGTCCACCATTAAAAAAGAAAGTTACATGAGCATATTTTTCTGTCTCTGCAATACGTAATTGTTTAAAATTCTTTTTGGCCATGATTTCACCAAGAGAGTTCTTGGATTTGTGAGGTAGAAAAACAACCTCTGCTTTTATCTTTTTATCATATTGAGTTAGGCAAATGAAATTAACTGGAACTTTATTACATTTGTAATTTTTAAAATCATGTTCAGTAAATGCTTTTGTTAATTCTCGCGCTCTATCACTTCTAAAATTAAAAAACACAAAACAATCATTAGGATGTACTAAATCTTTTTTTGTAATAATTAATGGTTTGATAAATTCATCAGTCTCGCCATTCTTATATGCAGTTGAAATTGCCTTTATTGGATTATCAAATTTTCTTCCCTTCTCATTTACAATAGCATCGTATGCAATGTGCTGTCTATACCATCTTTTATCTCTATCCATAGCATAATATCTTCCAATAATTGATGCTATTTCTCCTATTTTATTTCTCTTCATAAAATTAAGTAATTTCTGAATATATTTCTTACCAGAATTGCAAGGAGTATCTCTTCCGTCAGTAAAACAGTGAACATAAACATTTTTTAGGTCATGTATTTTGGCTAATTTTAATAAAGCAAATAAATGATTAATATGAGAATGAACCCCACCATCAGACAATAAACCCATCAAATGTAGAGCTTTGCCTTCTTTTTTTACTTTAGCAAAATATTTGTTTAAGCATTTATTTTTAAAAAATGATTTGTCTTTAATCGCTTTATTTATCCTCATTAAATCTTGAGAAATTAATTTGCCTGCGCCTAGATGTGTATGACCAACTTCAGAATTTCCCATAAACCCTCTGGGTAAACCAACTGCTTCTCCTGAAGCCTTCAATACTGATGTGGGATATTTTTTAATCAAAGAATCATAATAAGGAGTAGAACCTATCTTAATAGAATTGTACTTTTGACTCTTACGTATTCCCCATCCATCTAAAATCATTAATAAAACTTTACTCATCAAACTTTACCACTTTTTTTACAAAATCATTAAGATTTTTAACAGTATATAATTGACTTTTTTTAGCTTTTCTATTTAGACAAAATGAATGAATACCTATTGATCTAGGAGCTAAAAAATCAAAATTGAAATTATCTCCAATATGGATCATTTCAGTTGGTTTTATTTTATGTTTTTTAAGAATTTCAGAATATATATGTTGATCTTTTTTTACTAACTTAAAATCATCCAAAGTAGAATAAACTTTTTTAAAATGTTTTTTTAATCCTTCAACTTCAACTTTAATGTCAGCCATCTCATGAGTTGAACGTGTTAAAATAATTAATTTATATTTTTTAGATAATTCTTTTAAGGCAGGAATTACATCATTATATACTCTAATATCAGGAGACATATCTTGCATTATCTTTTTTGGGTCATGCTTTAATTTTAATTTCTTAAACCAAAAACTTGGATAATACCAATCTGATGATGCACTACCTTTATTATCAAATTCAGCAAAAACAACTTTTTTTGCTTCTTCCAAAGTCATTTTATATTGTTCTGCGTATAATCTAGGTATTTCTTCTCGCCAGAAGATATCATCAAAACTTGCGATATCTATTAAAGTGCCATCTAAATTAAAACTTATATATTTAATAACCATATTTTACACCTTTTAGAAGTTTTCCTTCTATTCTTAATAATTGATTGTATTTTGCTGTTCTATCGCTTCTGCATGGAGCTCCTAATTTTATTTGTCCACAGCCAAGTGCAACTGCTAAATCAGCAATAAATGCATCTTCTGTTTCGCCACTTCTATGACTAACCATAACATTCCATTTGTTTTTCATAGCAAGCTTTGCAGCATCAGTTGCTTCAGTTAAAGAACCAATTTGATTTACTTTTAAAAGTAATGCATTACATAGTTTTTTTTCTGCAGCAATATCAATTCTTTCAACATTGCTTACTGTTAAATCATCCCCGACAATTTGAACTCCCTTAGGACGTTGTTTCATAATTTCTGCCCAAGTTTCAAAATCATCCTGATCAAACGGATCTTCTAAAGATACAATAGGATATTTATCAAGTAACTTAAGATAATAATTCATCATTTTATCTGGAGATAATTTTTTACCAATATTGTATTTTCCTTTATGATAAAATTCAGACGCTGCAGGGTCCATTGCAATTCTTATTTTATTTGTATATCCTGCTTTATCAACAGCATTCATAATTAAATCTAAAGCCTGATATGCATCTTTTACTGGAGGCGCAAAACCTCCTTCATCACCAACATGGACAGCAGATTTTCCATATTTTTTAGCAATTACATCCTTTAGTATGTGATAAGTTTCTGAAACAATTCGTGTTGCCTCTGAAAAAGATTTTGCTCTTACTGGAGCAATCATAAATTCCTGCATAGCGAGTTTTCCTGCAGCGTGCTTTCCGCCATTAATAATATTACAAAAAGGAACAGGCATAACTCTTTTTTTTCCAAGAACTTCAAATAGCCATTTATTTTCAGAGCAGGCTCTACATCTAGCAGCAGCCATACTAACGCCTAAGATTGCATTAGCGCCTAAACGACTTTTGTTTACAGTACCATCAAGTTCTATCATATAATTATCAAGATTTGCTTGCGCCAAACTCATACCTTTTAATTTTCGTCTAAGAATAGTATTTACGTTATTTACGGCTTTTTCTACTGATTTTCCTAAATATGCTTTTTTTTTATCTCTTAATTCTAGAGCTTCATGAATTCCAGTTGATGCTCCGCTTGGAACAATTGCTCTACCCATATGATTTTTAGAATAAACCTCGACTTCAATAGTAGGATTTCCTCTAGAGTCTAGTAATTGTCTTGCGTGAATATCAGTAATATTAGCCATAAGTACACCTCTTTATAGGAATATAGAATTAATGCTTTATATAGTTTCTTAAATTTGATTGTGCATAACTTAAATCAAGGTTCTTAAAAAATAAAATAAATTTTGTCCATTAATCTCCAGATGGAGATTAAAGTCATCATCTTTGCTAGCACATTAGCACCATTCTGATTTATGAGGGTACCCATGATGTGTTTAATAACGACCATTTCTCTTAATGATTATTATCCATTATTATTGGCTAATTCAATTTGTGGTGATATTCATTTTTTTAGATTTTTGTAAAAATTTTAATATTTTTTCTAAGTTTTCCATGAATTTAAATAATTTTGTTTTTAATTATAACTGTTTATATCATTTAGTTTTCTCTAAACAATTTAGCCACGCAATAAAATTACTTGTTAATGCTTCACAAATAGAAGGATCTTTCTTTGCAATTGCAACAGAATTAAAGCAATCAATACGGGCCCAAGATTCTAAAGGTTCACAAATAGTTTCATCTTGTTTTACATTAGCTAAACAAATATTTTTGTCATTTGAATTATAGATTATTTTATCACAATATTTGGTATCTTGTTTTGTTATAGCTAAACAAAAGTTTTTTGAACTTTCTATATTTATAAAATCACAGATAGAGGAATCTTTTATTGTAATTGCAACGGATTTTAAACACTGATTTGCATTACTTGTTTTTTGACAAAATATACTGTTCTTTTTTATTATGGAAATATCCCTATAACAATAATCTTTTTCTTTATCACGAGTTATTTTTTCACAAAACGTCTCATCTTGTTTTGTTATGGCTAAACACCAATTTTTATCAAAAATATGTCTATTTTCACAAATTAAAGGATCTTTTTTTGCAATAGCAACAGATCTGAAACATATGTCCCTTCTCAAATCAGAAATTATTTTATTGCAAAGGGCCTCATTTTGTTTTACCTTAGCAATTTCTGTCAAACAAAGTTCTTGTTTTTCAATATCGGTTATTTTTTTACAATATGTTGCATCTTCATTATTCAAAGCCAGAGAAGTGAATTCAATTGCTTCTATTTTATTAGAGTCACTCTTGTGAACAATATAGTAGTTTCCACCAATTAATAATAAAAAAGGTATACTGATAATTAATGTTGAAATTACAGCAATTTTTATTCCTAACTGTCTACTTCTGTTTTTATCTAATTTTGAAAGAATTAAAATAGATGATTCTATAGTGGTTTTTATTATTATTCCGAGAATTATATGTACTAAAAAAATTCCTATGACCGGATAAAAAGTTGGTAAAACTGATGAAAAAAAATCAGAAAAAGATGTAGATACTGAAATAACAAATAAGATTAAAATAATTGGCCAAATAGCCAATCTATAATGTAAAGCTTTAGAATATATTTTTTCATTTGTGATTTTTTTATATAATTCTGACCAAGTCACGAAATAGATTATAATTTCGCATATAGCTATGGCAAGTATTATGAAAAATAAATAAATTGGTATTGCAAGAATAGACATAAATCCTGGCTCTATTAAAAGATTAGAAGAAATTAATAATAAAACCACATCACTTAAAAAAATGCCCATAATTGCGATTTTTTTACCTTTTAATTTTGGATTTTGTTCTATTTTTTTCAGATAAAGTATTCCCAAAATTATAGATGATGCTGAAATTAGTATAATAATATATCCAAATACACCCGCTCCAAAGGTAGTGATTAATTTTATGAGTCCAAATATACTGATAATTCCTAGAATTAGGGAAGCAATTGCAAAATTAATTTTTTTTTTATTTATAGCTACCATCGAACCTCTCAATTTTAATTATTAATTTAATTTCTTTATAAATTATGCTATTATAATACTGTGTCAATGATTTTTTAGGAAGAGCAAAAAATATTGTTTTTTGATGTTTTTATTTTTTTAGGTATTTTTTCATAAAATGAATTTGATTTTCTCGTTGATAAAAATTAAAAGCATAATTTATTTTAAATAATAATTAAAATAATAAGAACCGCTATTTTTTAGCTCTGTAGAAATTTGATTCAAGATAAGAAATAATATCATCACTCTCATACATACTAACGTTTTCATCCACTAAAAAAGGGACTTGACTTTTACTTCCAAGTTTTATCAATTCTTGCTTTTTTTCAGGAAGTGTTGCATCTATTAAAATAAAATCTTCACCTTCTTTTAAATTTAATTCCTTGAGTTTATCCCTAACTTTAGCACAATAAGGACAATAACTAAATTCATATATTTTAAGCATAGAATAAAAAATGCCAATAACCTTTTTAAACTATGCGGTGTTGTGACTAATTATGCATAAATTATTCATAGAAGCAAAGTATAAAGGAGATTTTGATGTTAGTAAAATTAAAATTCCTCAGAATAAGATTGGACTTTGTAGTAGTGTGCAATTTATTAAATTCTTAGATGATGTAAAAAAACATTTAGAAGAGCAAAGTAAAGAAGTGATTTTAATAAAAGGTAATCATAGTAAACATTGTGGACAAATTTTGGGATGCGATGTTTTACAAGGGCTTGATAAATATGACGTTGAAGCATTTCTTTACATTGGTGATGGACTTTTTCATCCAAAAGCTTTGTTATTAAAAAACGAATTGCCTGTTTTTAGTTATAATCCACGAACAGAAGAGATGAAAGAAATCAGTAGTGACGATATTAAAAGAATGAAGATAAAACAAAAAATTGCAATAAACAAATTTCACTCAAATAAAAATATTGGAATTATAATAACAACTAAACATGGTCAGAATCAGAGTAAGAAAGCTGAAGAATTAGAAAAAGAATATGAAAATAAAAATCTATACACTTTTATTGCAGATACAATAGATTTCTTAGAATTAGAAAATTTTCCATTCATTGAATGTTGGGTTAATACTGCATGTCCAAGAATTAGCTTTGATGATATGGCAGAAATGGAAAAAAGTATAGTAGACATTAATGATATTCTTTAGTATAATAAAGCTTATATACCATTTCTCAAGATTTCTTTATACTATATGCATGATGTAATAATTGTTGGAGCAGGCCCAGCGGGATTATTTGCAGCAGACACACTTTCTAGTCAAGGATATAAAGTAGCAATATTTGATAAAGGTAGAGATATTGAACAAAGAATTTGTCCTAAAGAGAAGAATCCAGATTGTAAATGTTTCTGTAATCCATGCAATATTTATGCAGGACTTGGTGGAGCTGGTGGAAAGTCTGATGGAAAGCTTAATTTTCATCCAAAAATTGGTGGAAATCTTTACGAATTTACAAAAAATCCTGAAAAATATATAGATATTGTAGACAAAGTATTTACAGCATTAAGTGGTGTTACTGAGTATTCGACCATGAATGAAAAAGCTGAGAAATTATCATACAAAGCTTTACAAAATGGACAAGAGTTTGTTATAATAAAACAGAAACATATTGGCTCAGACAAATTATATGAAGTAATGCGAAAATTCAGAGAAAGGTTAAAAGCTAAAAATGTTGAATTCTTTTTTAATACAAAAATAGAAGACTTAATCGTAATGGATAATAAAGTTAAGGGGGTTTATGACATAAATAAGAAAGAACATCTTAGTAGGTTTGTTATTTTAGCTCCAGGAAGAGAAGGAAGTAATTGGTTCAGAGAGATTGCAAATAAGCATACTATTGGGTTAAAACATTTGCCTATTGATATTGGGGTAAGGATTGAAACATTAAATAAAATAACGAAACCTATTACAGATATTCAATATGATCCTAAAATAAAATTATTGTATAGAGACGCATTAATAAGAAATTTTTGTACTAATCCTGAAGGGTTTGTTGTCACTGAAAATTATGGCGATTATTATTTAGTAAATGGACATGCTGAAAAGAATAGAAAAAGCATAAATTGTAATTTTGCAATTTTATATAAAGTAAGCTTAACAAAACCTAGAACAAATACAACAAAGTACGGAATGAATATTGCGCAATTATTTAATCACTTGGGGAGAAGAAAGCCAATTGTACAAAGACTTGCTGATTTAAAATTAAGCAGAAGAAGTACAGAAGAAAGGATTGCAATGTCTAATGTAAAACCAACACTAAAAGATGCAATACCTGGAGATTTGACTTTAGCAATGCCTGATAAAATACTCAAGGGTATTTTAAAGTATCTTGAAAAACTCGACACAATAATGCCTGGAATTTTTCGAGGAAATAATACATTAATCTATGCTCCTGAAATAAAATTTCAAGCAATGAGAGGAACAATTGATTCAAACATGCAATCATCAATAAAAAACATGTATCTTGCAGGAGATGGTTGTGGATTAACTGGAGGAATTGTGCAAGCAGCCGCTACAGGGATAATGGTTGCCGAGGGGATTGTTAAAAATGATATCGCCAATTGATGGAAGATATAAAGAGAACGTAAAAGAGCTAGAAAAATATTTCTCTGAAGAAGCATTCACTAAATATAGATTAGATTTTGAAGTGAAATATTTACATAAAATATGTAATGTATTTGACGTAAAATTGGATGATTCTAGGCTTAAAGAGTTTACAAATGAAGATATTGAAGAAATAAAAAAGATTGAACTAAAAATAAATCATGATGTTAAAGCAATTGAGTATTTCATTAGTTCAAGAATAAATGAAGAAGCAAATAATTTCATTCATTTTGGATTAACGTCTGAAGACGCAAATAATATTGCATATAGTTTAATGATTAAAGATTTTTTAAAAGAAGTTTATTTCCCGCAAACAGAAAAAATAATCTGCGAACTTAATGCAATGTATGAAAAATATAATAAAATTGTAATGCTTGGAAGAACTCATGGGCAGCCTGCTAGTCCAACGACATTAGGCAAAGAAATGTTTAATTTTTCTGATAGATTAAATAAAAACTTGAAGTTAATAAAATCAATAAAAATTGAAGGAAAAATAAATGGAGCTGTTGGAAATTGGAATTCATTCAAATTTGCAGAGCCAAATATTGACTGGCAAAAATTTAGTCGCGATTTCATTACAGAACTTGGTTTAGAACCTGCAATGATTACTACACAAATTAATCCTGATGTTAATCTTTTGAATATAATGACAATTATTGTAAATTTCAATAATGTTCTAGTTGATATGTGTCAAGATATTTGGAATTATATTAGTATAGGATATTTTTCTCAAAAGAAAAAAGAAGAAGAGGTTGGAAGTAGTACAATGCCTCACAAAGTTAATCCTATTAATTTTGAAAATGCTGAGGGTAATTTGAAGATTGCAAACGGATTATTGCAAACGTTTGTTAATACATTAGCAATCTCGCGTTATCAAAGAGATTTAAGCAATAGTACAATAAAAAGAAACTACGGAGTTTCTTTTGCGCATTCTATTTTGGCTTACAAAAATATTATGAAAGGATTAGATAAAATTTATCCTAATGAAATTATTATTTTCGAAGATTTAGAAAAGCACCCTGAAATATTAACAGAAGCATATCAAACATACTTACGAAGATTAAATTATCCTAACCCGTATGAATTATTCAAAAATGTTTCTCGTGGAGAAAAAGTAACTTTAGAAGATTTTCATTCAATTATTGAAAAATTAAACGTATCAGATGAACATAAATCAGAATTAAAAAGATTAAGACCACAAAATTATGTTGGTTACTAAAAAAGGTGAGATAAATGCATTCAGCAGTTTTAGGTACTCAATGGGGAGACGAAGGAAAAGGTAAGATTATTGATTTAGTTGCTAAAGAGCATGATATAATAGTCAGAGCACAAGGTGGCAATAATGCTGGACATACTGTAGTAATTAATAATGTGAAATATCCATTTCATCTACTGCCTTCAGCAATTTTGCATCCAGATAAGATTTGTATTCTTGGAAATGGGATGGTTATTGATCCAGATGTATTATTAAGTGAAATAAAAAATATTAAAGCAAAAATTGGAGAAGAACATGCTAAGCTTATGATTAGTGATAGAGCACATATTATTGAAAAGAAACATATTTCTTCTGATAAAAAGAAAGGTAAAAAAGTTGGAACTACTGGAAGAGGTATTGGGCCAACATATGCTGATAAAATTAATCGTAGCGGGAAAAGATATGAAAATCATAATGGAAAGTTAGCAAAATATGTTCAAGATACTAGCTTATTTTTATTTAATGAAATAAAGAAAGGGAAAACAGTTCTTTTTGAGGGAGCACAAGCAACTATGCTTGATATAGACCATGGAACTTATCCATTTGTTACTTCAAGTAATTGTACTGTAGGAGGATTTTTTACAGGCACAGGAATTTTTGTTCGTGACTTAAATGTAATCGGAGTTGCTAAAGCTTACACGACAAGAGTTGGAGAAGGCCCTTTTGTAACTGAACTTGGAGACTACGAAATTACAAAAAAAGAGAAAAGAGATAATTCAGAGAAATTACTTGTTAAAATCAACAACAAAAATGCATCTGCTCAAGAGATAGGACGATGTGTTAGATTGCTTGGAAAAGAGTATGGAACAACTACAGGCAGACCTAGAAGATGTGGATGGCTTGATACTGTTATTTTACGTTATGCTGCACGAGTTAATAACTTGAGCAACTTTGCGTTAACAAAACTAGATGTATTATCAGGATTAAAAGAATTAAAGATATGTGATTGTTATAGAATAGGTAAGGATTTTATTCGTGAAATACCTTCAGATATTACTAAATTACAAAATGCTGTTCCAGCATATATATCAATGCCTGGATGGGATGAAGACATAACCAAATGTAGAAAGTTTGAGAAGCTTCCTCTTAATGCGCAGAATTATGTAAAGATGATTGAAGAACTAACTGGCGTGCCTGTTAAATATATTGGCATTGGTCCAAACAGAGACGAGATTATTATCAGATAGATTTATATTATTGTTTCTTATTGAATGATTATGATAGAAATATTAGCGCCTGTTGGAAACAAAACAATGCTTGCTGCAGCTATTAACGCAAGAGCTGATGCTGTTTATTTTGGAATAAAAGGAATCAATATGCGAGCAGGAGCAAAGAATTTTGAAATTAATGAAATAGATAGTATTGTGAAAATGTGTCATGATAATAATGTCAAAGCATACTTGACAGTCAATACAATTGTTTATGATAATGAAATTGAAAAAATCAAAAATATTTTAATTGCTGCTAGAAAAGCAAAAATGGATGCAATTATATGTTGGGATATGGCTGTTATTAAACTTTGTAATGAATTAAAGTTGCCAATTAATATTTCTACACAAGCATCTGTTAGTAATTATGAAGCTGTTAAAATGTTTCAGAAGTTAGGTGCTAAAGCTGTTGTTTTAGCAAGAGAATTATCTTTAGAACAAATTAAAGAAATTATTACAAATATTAAGAAAGACAAATTAGACATAAAAATAGAATGTTTTATTCATGGAGCAATGTGTGTTGCAGTTTCTGGAAGATGTTTTATGAGTCAATTTGCATATGGTAAAAGTGCAAATAGAGGAGAATGCATACAGCCTTGCAGAAGGGAATATATTATTGAAGATGTTGAAAAAGAGTATAAACTAAAATTAGGAAATAATTATGTGATGAGTCCTAAGGATTTATGCACTGTTCCTATAATTGATAAACTTATTTCTGCAGGGATTGATATTCTTAAAATCGAAGGGCGAAATAGAAATCCTGAGTATGTTTCGCACACTGTTGAAATTTATAGGAAATTACGTGATTCAATTGCTTCTGGAATAAAAGGAAAAGATTTAGAAAAATTAAAAGAAGAATCTCTTAGCAAATTAGAAAAAGTTTATCATAGAAATTTTCATACTGGATTTTACTTAGGCACCCCTACATCAGATGATTGGCATAATTTGCATGGTAGTGCTTCTAAAACAAAAAAACAATACATTGGATATGTTAAGAATTATTATGCGAAAATTAATGTTGCTGAAGTTTTAATTGAAAGTCATGAATTAAAAATTGGAGACAATATAATGATACAAGGTCCTAGTACAGGTACTTTTGAACAAAAACTAGAAGAGATGCAACTAAATCATAAGAATATAGAACTAGCTGTAAAACAAACTAGAGCTGCAATCAAAGTAAAAAAACAATGTAGACCCAATGACAAAATATTTACTCTATCTTATTGACTCGAGTATTTTCTGCCCAGGTTCTACGCATAGCTATCCTACAATCAAAACAATATTTCCTCATCGGTGAGTAGCTTTGTACATCTACTCCACACTTAATACACTTACGTAACTTTTCCCCCATCGTAACCTATACTTAGTAATGAATGTTTATAAATGTACCCTAGTTAATCAATAATTAGTAGTAACGGGAATGGGACAAAA
>CAYZMD010000022.1:12348-15238 GCA_964479425.1 uncultured Methanosarcinales archaeon
TTTATAAATGTACCCTAGTTAATCAATAATTAGTAGTAACGGGAATGGGACAAAATTAATGTTAAACCCCTTGAATATAGCGTGGTTCTAGCTTGCGACAAAGTTAATTTGATTGGGCACTTGATAAGCCACTTAAAGATTCCGAATAGAAAATCTTTACAGATTTGGATTTTGCATGGGAAGGGTCTATAAAAGGCTTTGATATTGTTAGAAAATTTTTAAATCAAACGAGAAAAGAATTTTTAAATACAGTAAAAAATGATTACAAAAAAAACAAAAAAATCACCCGTTTTTTTTAGAGAAGTCAAGAAAACTATTTCTAAAAGATTTAAGATATTGGAAAAAAAGATTATCTAAATGAATTATTGATTTAATAATTATTTTATTTTTTTATATTAAAAAATTTATCTTCTATTTTTTTAAACACTTGATTTTCTGTTAAATTTGCTACATCAATAATATACCCTTTTTTGAAAGAATATTTTTTGTAAGCATATCTAATTATTTTATCAGAAAGACATCGATCAGTTCTAGTCCTATTATTTTTTAAACACTGACTTAATGGACTAATTAAAGATATTTCAACAATTTTATATTTTTTTTCTTTTAACAACCTTTTTAAATTTATTATTTTTGATGATGGTAATGCTTCAATGATTACATTATACTTTTTCTTAATTAATTCTCTAGCATAAGCATAACAAATTTCAGTAGCAATAAATGATCTATCATCACTTCTCTTTGAAGAGAAAATTGTACGGAAAATATCAGAATCGCAGTGCTTAAAATTATATTTTTTAGTAATTCTCTTTGCTAGTGTTGTTTTTCCAGTACCTGAAGGACCATAAAAAATAATAGCTGTTTTCATAAGACATTTAAAATTGAATGATAATATAAATGTTTGTAAAATAAATTTCAATATTATTGAGTTTAACACGGCGTGCTATTATGTAATCAAGAACATTACAAACAAGAATTCCGATAATAATCCTTATCTCCGAGCAAAACCTTTATCTTTCATTAATTGTTTTAATAAATCTGAGAAAGTTATTCCGATATTATACATAAGAACTTTTTGTTGTGAGCCTATTTCTCTTAATTTCTTTAGTTTATTAAATTCCAAATCAGTATCTGCTTCTAGTTTATCCTCAAGCATATGCTCTTTGGCAACTTTTGTTAGAAGTTTTTTAAAATCACACTCTAATTGTATTGTTTTTTTGTCAAAACTTTGAACTTCACTAATCATCCTTGACATCTGTGTTTCTTTGTTTTTCAAAAATTTGGATAGAATTCTTCTCGTTGTAGCAAAATCTTTGCTAATGGTTGTAACTTTCATAACAGCAAGATAATATGCTAGACTTCCTAAGTTCTCAAGTAAAAAACTTTTTTCCTGTAATTCAGATAATATAATTTTAAGATTCATTACCTTATCAAATAATTCTTTATTATTTCTGTGCTGACTTAAGGATATTTCTAAATAGTTTAGAATTCTTTCACTACTATCTAAATTTTCAATAGAATCCTTTATTTCCCTATACTCATCCTCTTCTTGGAAGGCTCTTGAGATTCTATAGATTCAAGAATGTTCTTTATGTACTTTATCCTTATCACCGCTCTTTAAGACTATAATATTACCTCTGCCCTTTTTAATCTTTTCTATCCTATCTTTATGGGCAAGCTCAGTTATTACTAAACTAATCTTTGCTTCTGAACTTGTAAATTTCTTTCTAATATCTTTTTGAGTTGTGCTCCCGCCTTGAGATTCTATAAATTCAATTACTTCTTTTACTAATTGTTCATGAAAGCTTGGTTTAATAATTTGCTTTTCTTTTTCTGAAATATTTGTATCCTTATCTTTTGATTCACTTTCAACTATTTCTGTGTCAGTATTTGTATAATTAACACTGACTCTTGGCATTTCTGTATTATTTACGCTATACACAATTTTATCATCTTTTACATTCTTTTCTTCTTTTTTCTTTTCAATATTCTCATTCTTATCACTCTTCTTAAATTTCTTATAAATGAAATATGATGAAACAGAAAGTATTATGATAAAAAAAAACATACCATATTTACCATATTCAGAAGTCTCATCAAAAAAAGGATCATATGGATCTATGTTAATAGTTGAATCATTTACATCTATTTCAGGGAGTAAAACTAAATCAAGTTTATAGAGCCCTTTGTCGTTTTCAATTAATATAGATGATTCTGCTGTTAATCCTATTAATTGATTTTCATAATAATCAGCCTTTATAGTATAATTACCAGGAGAAAGAGCAAATTCATAATCTCCATCATTTGCGATGATTGCTTGTTTGGGATTTGTATCTACACTAACAATAACATTTGGTTTTTTTTCTAAAGAAATATCAAAAACACTCCCCTTTAACAAAGCTGCATTACATACACTTGAAATTAGTAGAGTAAACAACACATAAAGTATCAATTTCTTCATTTCAAGCTTAAAATTAGAAAGAAAGTATATAAACCTTGTTATATTTGAGAATAGGAGCTAAATAAGGCTTTGTAAAGTATTAAAGAGCTTGGTAAAGTTTTACTGCTTTTTTTTTGGAAAGTATCTTTATAAACTAGCTATAAGATTGTAATGTTTGCAAAGAGGAGTCTTTTTGTAAACCCTTTAGGGCTAGAGGGTTTGTTTTTTTTATTTTTTATTAACTTCTAAATTTAATATAGATAACTTTGATATATAATAAAGAATTAAAAAACTAAAAGTTTAAATGTTAATCAAAGTCCTCCATACTAATTCAAACTACTAAAGTTTAAAAAGACCTGATAATTTACTACATTAGATATTCATGAAAAAACTAATATTAGCTAAATTATCAGGTCTTTTTAAACTTTAGTAGTTTGAATAGACCTGATA
>CAYZMD010000023.1:0-15220 GCA_964479425.1 uncultured Methanosarcinales archaeon
ATTATATCACTATAATTTTTCTTGTTAATTAACGATTCTTCAATCTCAAAGGGGAGAAGGTAGTATAAATCAATATAATTATAATGTGTCCTTAAAGAAATTTCTTTTAATAATTGCTGTAAATAATAATGAGATTCTGTTGTTATTTCTTTCTTAATATCTTGTAAAATTGCAATTTTTTTTAAACAATCAAACAGATGTTTTGTTTCATAATCATATTTTGATTCTAATGATTCTTGTTTAGTTTTTGTTTTATGTGGGTGCTCATCTGCTTCCCTAATTCTATTATTAATTTGATCGATAGAGAGGGTATTATCTTTAAACATTTTAAACAGTTTATCAATAGTAAGAATATTGGGTCCTATATAATCAAAAAAAAACCAAAAATATCTATTGATAAAATTGTTTATTTCTATAAATAAATCTGGATTACTGTTTTCAATAAAGACCTTATCTAAATTTATATTTCCAAGTTTTATTCTTAATAATAATTTTAAATATAAAACTTCAAAATCACTAGCATAAGTTTTATGTATTGGTGTAGATAAAATAATGAAATCATCAACGAGTTTCAATTCATCATGGATTTTATCTGCAAGAAAAACCCAACTAGGGATATTTGCATTTGAAAAAGAAGAGTAATATTCAAAGAAAGTATTTAGATGCAATATTAATTCAGAATCGTCTACTGACGATAAAGTATTTAATTTACTTCTACAAAAACCTAAAAAATTATTACTAATATATTTACTATTATCAAGAAATTTATTCAAATGAGTTTTATCACTTTTAGTCTTTTTTAACAAATATCTACCAATCTCATCATAGTTTGATTGTTCTATTAATTGATGATTCCAGCCATCCTCTATGATATATACTGCCTGTTTTAAATCAAATCCTACATTTTTATGGTTATAACCAGTAAAATAAAAAGGAAAAGGCAGTATGGTTGCTGCAACTTTTCTTTTTCTAAACGATTTCCACTTCATAGTTTTTTTACAAGGTATTCCAATGCTTGGCTATGATTTTTTACAAGTATAATACGATTACTATCAACAGTATCTACTTTATCTCCAATCAAAATTTGAGATCCAATGCCAGCAGCATCAGCAGCTTTAGCTTCGTTATGGTCATCATTAAAGTACATTGCATTCTCAGGCAAGACTCCCAATTTATCACATAAGCATTTGTAGGTTTCTGATTCCTGTTTATTTCCTAAATTGGCAACAGAGAAATATTGAGAAATATATTTATCAAAACCAACTATTGCCATTTGAGCTTTTTGTGAATTGGTGCCTCCATTAGAGAATGTGGCTATTTTAATCCCTTTACTATGGATATATTCTAATGTATCCCTTGCGCCAGGTAATAATGGAACATCATATCTTCCTGATAAGGCTCCTTCTGTATTGACAGCTTCAGCATCAACTAAATCTTGAATTGTATGGGTTTTCGTATAAAACCTATTTAATGTTTGTTTTACTTTTTCTTCTGCTTTTCCTTTTGATAATCCTGAGTTTCTAGTATACCATTCTGCTGCATTCTCAACAAAATCCTTTCCTATAAGAATTTTAAAAACAAATTCTTTTTTAGGAAAAAGCGTATCTCCCATATCAAAAATTACATTTTTTATTACTATTTTAATCATCTCCGTTCTGTTTATTTTTGTAATACTTATCTTAATTCTACAGAAACACTTAAATATTAACTATAATATGTTTATTATAGCAGAATGGACTTACGCAATTTATTAGAATCAATTGGACTAACAAAACAAGAAGCAAAATGCTATATTGCTCTTTATCAACTAAAAGAAGCAAAACAGGAGAGCTATCAAAAAAATCAGAAATAGCAACCGCTAACATTTATACCGTCTTATATTCTTTAATGAAGAAAGGACTAATTAGTTATAAATTAAAGAATAACATAAAAATATTTATGCCTGCGCCGGTTGAATCATTCAATGAGCTTGTTGAGAAAAAGCAAAAAGGATTAGATGAACAAAAAGAAAAAGTAACATATGCGATTAAAAAATTAAAACAAACTCCCAAAATAGACACAACTTCAGACTATAAATACTTTGAAGGAATTTCTGGAATAAAAAGCCTCTTGAATGAAGTTGCAAATTATATGGAACACTTTGGGAAAAAATCAATATTAAAACTTTATGGACAACCAAGAAAACAATCAGAAATGTTAAGAGGATTTTATAATGAATTTCATAAAAAAAGATTAAAATTTGGACACAAATATAAGCTTATTTCCTCAAAGGGAGATGAAGAACATAACAAGTTAAGAAAATCACAAAATTCTGAAGTTAGAGTCATGGACCTAAAAAATGATGCCTCTTTTGCTGTTTTTGAAGATTATTTTATTGCTCAACACGTAAGTGGAAAAACTCCAGTGGGTTTTTTAATTAAAAATAGAAAAATTGCAGAAAGTTTTGACCAGATATATGAACAAGTTTGGAAGACAGCATCTAAATAGAATTTTTATGTATCATTGATTTTTTTTACTATTCCTGTGTTTGCATCAACTAAGTTGTATCATTTAATAACAATAAAAAGAAAAAAAAATAACCACTTACAAAAAGCAGTTTTATTTGATATGGAATCTTAAAACTTAATTTTAACATAAACTCCGGTTTTTCCAGCTTTGCCATTAAAGAAGTCTCTTCCAATTCCAACTTCATATTTGTCTTTAGCAATACCAACTCTAATCCTATTAAGCGAGTAGCTATCAAAGTCAGTTATTGTTTCCAAATTAAATATACCCTTAACTTTACCAATATCTTCTGTGAAATTCAAGTTAGTCAATACTTCAACATCTTTTTTGTCAGACGTTGTTGCAATAGCATACAGGCTAAATCCATCTTTACTAGTAAAATATTGCATACCAATTCTCGGAGTAGTTTTTTCACCATCATCTTGCACTTCAACAACGGCGTCAATGCCATTGCCTAGTTTGTAACTAACATCTAAAAGATTGAAGTTACCCCTGCTTCTTGCAAAAAACCCAACTTTTTTACTTAATTGTGTCGATGCTTTTCTATCTATTGTACCATTGAAGTACTCTATTGTTTGTGCTTGCAAAGCATTATACATTAATGAGGCTGCTAACACAACGCCTACTGCTATTTTTTTCAATTTCTGTTTCATTTTTATTTTCCTCCTTTATGACTTCCTTTTTTATTCAATTTGACTTTGTTTTTTCTTACTATTAGGTAGTCTAAGTAAGGATATAAACACTTGTTCTCCTTTTTTGGAGAATAAAGGAAAAAGTTATATATTAGAAAGATATTTACTACATTATGGACATAGAAATACTAGAAGATTTGGGGTTTACCAATGCTGAGATTAAGGTTTATATTGCCCTACTAGAACTTGGAACAGCCACTGCAGGACCTATAATAGAGCACTCCAAACTGCAGAACTCAGTAGTTCATATGACACTTAAAAAGCTTATAAACAAAGGATTTATCTCTTTTATTAAGAACGGAAAAAGAAATATTTATCAGGCAAGCAATCCAAGGCATATGCTTGATTATATTGATCAAAAAAAGGAGCAATTTGAGACTATATTACCAGAGCTCTTACTTAAACGAGAGACAGCAAAACAACAATCAGAAGTCATAACGTTTAGGGGCATTAGAGGTATTAGAGAATTATTATTAGAGCTTTTAGATGCTGATGGAAAAGAATATCATACGTTTGGGTCTTCAATAAAAAGCCTAATGCTCGGGGATGCTTTTTGGACATCATATCACAAAAAAAGAGCTGCAAAAAAAATACAAGCTAAACTACTTTTTAACGAATCATTAAGGGAATGGTGTGATGTTAATGCTTATCCAAAAACAACTTATAAATTTACAAAATCTGGATTTGAACCATTAACAGAAACAATAATTAGACATGATAAAGTTGGAATTATAATTTGGGTAGATAATCCTATTGGTATAATTATTCATAATAAAATTGCAGCCCATTCTTATGATTCTTTTTTTAAATTATTATGGAATGGATCTAAAGAGTAATCTTTCTAACAATTCCCTTATCTGCATCGACTTCTACTAAGTCGCCATCTTTTAGGATTTTAGTTGCGTGTTTTGTCCCTATGATACAAGGTTTGTTCATTTCCCTAGAGATGATTGCAGCGTGGCAAAGAATTCCGCCTTCGTCTGTTACGAATGCTGCTGCTTTTTCCATTGCAGGGATAAAATTAGGAGTAGTCATGGCAGTTACTAATACCTCACCCTTTTTGAAATTTTTAATATCATGATTGTTTTTAACCAATCTTACTTTACCTTTTACTATTCCCTTGAAAGCCACTTGCCCCTTAAGTTCTATAATATTATCAATGTTTTTTTCGAATTTTTTTGATATATCTTTATAGATTTCTTCTGCTTGTTTTCCATGAGCATAATAAATTATATTCTCATTATTTACCAAAACAAAAAAATCCCTATCCTTTAATTCTGATTTTGACGGCAACTTCCCTAGAACTTCAGAGACTAAACACTGCAGTATTTCTTCCAAAGAAAATTCATTTCTTTTTGCAATTTCTGTCAACAAAGGAATGATGTTTGCAAAACTTCCAGAAATAACATCTGTTCTAAAAGTCCTAATAAAAATATAAGTTCTTACTATTTTTAAAATTCTTTTTTGTTCCGTAGATAATAAATTGCTAAATTCCGTAATACACTCTTCATTATGTTCGGATAATTTTTTAATCCCCTTTAATTTCTTTTTAGGATTTTCAATACTCTCTATACGTGCCAAAATATCTTTTTCAGACCACAACTCTCCTGTACCATTTTTACTCCCCATGATATCATACTTCTTCAAGTGACTTTTTATTTTTGCCTTTGTAGGGGTAATGGCAACCTTTAAAAAATCCTCATATTCTTTTGAAGAGGTATTAGTCTTAATGGGAGTAGCCAAAGAAGAATAATATCTTTCATAATCTTTTTTTGACAAGTTCACTTCCTTTAACAAACCTTCAAGCAATTTTGTTAAATAAGTCTGAATTGCAAGTGGCATATCGGTGTAAGTTGAAAATTCAACTAATCTGTCATAGAACTGCTGAAATATTTTTTTTAGTTCTGAAATATTTAGCTTTAAATAATCCTTACTTCTAATTTCTCTAGAAAAATCCATCAACAAATTACCATCACGTTCACAATTTTCTGCAACAGATAAGAGAAAATCTTTATTCTCTTTTTGCTTCTTCAGTATAATATCCAATTCTTCCTGAAATTGTTTAATGTTTTGATATATGTCACTATTAAGATAAAGTAGATTATGACTAAATTCATAGCCTAATTTTTTCTTATAATTTTTCTTCGAGCCAAGCCCTTCTACAAATAAGAATCTTAACAATGGAGATGTCTTTCTTGAAACTAATATTTGATAATTTGCATTTTTATTGTAAAGAAACTCATTTGAATTGGCAACATATTTTACTTTCATAATGTAGTAATTGGCCGTGATTGAACTATATAAATTTTGTCATCAATTGCAAATTCTATGTCTTGAGGTTTACCGTAATGATTTTCAATCTTTATTGCAATTTCTGCTAACTGTTTTATTTCTTCATCTGTAAGAACTTGCTCTTCTGGATTTTCAACATCTTTTCTATAATTTTTACCTTCCTCGTTTCTAAAAAGTCCCCAGTCTTGTTCATTTACATATTTGTTTAGAATATCATTATTTACTTTATCTATAACATAATTATCTGGAGTTACTTGACCACTAACTACAGTTTCACCTAGACCAAAGGCTGCTTCAATAATAATTTCTGTATCTTTTTTATTAACTGGATTAACTGTAAAAATTACTCCTGCTTTTTTACTGTCTACCATCTCTTAAATTACAACCGCAATTCCAACATCCATATGATTAAAATTATTTCTTTGTCTATAATATATTGCTCTAGCTGTAAATAAAGAAGCTATGCAATCTTTTACTGATTTTAAAACGTTGTCTATACCATTAACATTTAGATATGTATCTTGTTGTCCTGCAAAAGAAGCATCTGGAAGATCTTCAGCAGTTGCGCTACTTCTTACGGCAACAAAAGTATTTATTTTTTCATATGCTTTTGTAATATCTTGATTTAATTCTTCAGAAAATTTAGCTTGCTTAATTAGAGATTGAATTTCTTCAGAAACTTTTTGTAATTTTCCTGTGTTTTCTGTGTCTAAATTTTTTAAAATATTTTTAATAGGTTCGTTCAAATTGTTTTCTTCTAAAAATTTAAAATAAGCTTCTACCGTTACAACAAATCCTTGTGGGATTGGAAATCCTGCATTATACATTTCGCCTAAGTTTGCGCCTTTGCCACCAACTAGAGGGATGTCGTCTTTATTTAAGTCCTTGAAGTCTACTATTGTTTTCATATAATAACATAAAGTGGTGGTGTTATATAAATTTTATTAGTTAATTTTTAATAATAATAATAAATTATTTCTTAACAAATTCGTAAAATTCAGTTGGAATCATGCTGTTTACCATAAAGTCCAGTTTCAACTCTAGACCTTTTTTATCAGCAATCTTTGTGACTCTCTGTATGAATTCATCTTGCCCTTTTTCTTTGGTCATTTGATATTCTTCTAGATGTGTCCAACCGCCTTCCCAACAGTCGTACTTCTTATATTTTCTTTCTTGGTATTTTGCAAATGCCATTACGCATCCACTAGAAAATCCCTGATAAGGATCATAAACTATATTACCTTCTACTACCAATTCTACATTTATTTCATCAATTGTTTTTCTTGCCATTTTTATATAAACAATATCCTCTATCTGTAACTTCACAAATTTGAATGCCAAAGTCTTGTATAAAATTATTTAAAGACTTTACAAACTCATCACCATTGCTTTCTGGGATAAAATTACATCCCCTGACTAGTCCTGGACTACTAAAAAACGTCTTCAAAGCATTATGATAATTTTCATTTTCAACAGTCCGCTTAATGTTCTTCAAATTGCTATGAATAGAATAACAAGATTCTAATAATTTTGAATTTGGATTATAACCAACATCTTCATACCAGTAAGTTTTGTGTTTTTTAAAAAGTTTTTCTTGATCAGCGCCTTTGAACAATCCACGAGTATGACCAACTTTATAACAAGCTATCATGTTATTAAATAAATCTTTAACATGATCGTCTGAACGAAATGTATTATATCGTGTAGCTTTAAGCGCATTATAAAAAAATATTTTTAATAAAGACTTTTCATAATCATCCATTTTGGACCTGCCCATTTCCTCAACTTCTAAGAGTTTGTCCAATGTTTCTTCTATATTTTCTTGTTTCATTAACATATATTAATGAAGTTTATTAATAAAAACAACTATCTGTTTTTTTGACAAAAGATAATATTTATATATAAATATGGTATAATTGTCTAAATATGTTAAAAAAGTTCGACAAATACGATAGAACAATACTTTTTGAGTTAGATAAGAATGCAAGGATATCTACAACTGAACTTGCGAAAAAACTTAGAAAATCTAAACAGTTTGTAGATTATAGAATAAAAAAATTAGAGAAAGAAAAGATAATTGTTGGGTATACTACTGTTATAGACTATTCTAAATTAGGATATACAAGTATTAGAATATATTTTAAATTACATAATTTAACTCCTGAACAGCAAAAAAAAATAGAGAATGAATTAATAAAAGACGAAGAAGTGTGGTGGCTAGTTACTTTAGAAGGCCCATGGGATATTGCTTATGCTATGGCTGTTGATAATATATTAAAATTCTATGATTATTGGGATAAAATTATGAATAAATATAGAAAATATATTCTAAAAAGATCTGTTGTAATGTATACACATATCAAGCAGTATCCTAAATCATACATTATTGGTAAACCAAATACAAGTAAAGGCACTTTAATTGGGACATCAACAGAAACTATAAAAATTGATGATACTGATAAAAAAATATTAAAAATTATAGCAGATAAAGCAAAGATGCCTCTTTTAGAAATTTCTAACAAACTAAAAACAAGTCCGCAGGTTATTAGAAATCATATTAAAAAATTAGAACAAGTTAGAATTATTCAAGGATACAGGGCATTAATTGATGTTTCTCATTTAGGGTATAGATACTATAAGGCATACATAAATTTACTTAATACAAATAAAATTAAACAACTTGATGCGTTTTGTGCATATCACCCCAATATTCTTAATACAAATAGAACAATAGGTGGCAGAGATTATGAAATTGAATTGCAATCTCAATCTTTTCAAGAATTTGAAAATATAATGAATGAACTTAGAACACAGTTTATAGGAATGATTGATGAGTATGAATTTGTAATAGCAAAAGAAGAAAAAAAAATGATTTATTTCCCGTTTTAATTAATTAATCGCTAAACTGCACAACTTGACATTTTAAATTTCTATTTTAATGTGCAAATTAATAATACCTAACTATTTTTTTTAAAACTAGAGACTTTTTAAATTATCTTGAAAAGATAAACTTTTTTCATATATACAACTTCAACAACTATTTCACATAAACTGAAATAATTTTCTATATCCATTAAATCCCATAAAAAACCAACAAATTTATAAACTATAGCCACTATAGTGGATATAGAATGAATACAACAATACAAATCAGTAAAAGTGTAAAAGAGATGGTAAGTAGTTTTGGCACTAAAGAAGATACTTATGAAGATATCATTAAAAGGATGTATAAACTCGCTGTAAAAGAACAATTACGAGAATTTCTTATGTCTTCAAAAGAAACTGTCACTCTAGAACAAGCTAGAAAGATAATAAACAATGATTAAAATAATAATTCTAAAATCATTAGTTCTTGAAATAAAAAAGAAATTCAATAAAATAGAAGCGAATAAGATAATTGATTTAATGTATACACTAGAAGAGAATCCACATAAAGGTAAATTACTAGGAAGTGTTGGTGGAATAATAATAAAAGAATTAAAATATAAAAATTATAGATTTTATTTTCTGACAGAAGGATACAAACTCAAGTTGTTTAACAAAAAAGAATTAACAGATTTGTTATTTAAATTTGTAAGAATGTCTAATAAAAAAGAACAACAAAAAGTTATTGATGAGATTAGAGAAATATTAATCAAAATAGGACCAGATGGACTTTAGATTATTCTTAACAACTGTCCCACATAAACTGAAAGAATTTTCTATAACCATCTGCCAACCTTTTACTTTTCATTACAAACATCACAGGTTCTTCATGCAATTCTCCTGGTTTTACACCAACAAAAGTAACAACATAATCACCAAATATATCCACAGCAGTATTACTAGAATATTTCTTTGGCAGAAATTTATATGGTTTGCCAACAATTTTTAAAATTTCAGGCTTTTGCTCTTTTATATCATAATCAAATAAATGCATGAATTTTATTCCTTGTTTTTTCCTTTCTCTTTGAAATCTTGGCAAAAAATGTTTTAGTCTAGGATCTAACCAAAATGCTTTAGCACCAATAAAATATACTGTTTCATTTGCTTTAAGAATATCATTTAAATAATTTTTAAAACCTTCAATTCCTCGATATAAATATGCTTCTTCTTTTTCTTCAACAGCTTCATACTTCGCTTGCATTTCAGAAAGAACATTATTTACTATTTCTTCTTTCTCTTTAATAAGTTCTAACAACCTCCTAGGATTAGTTGCTTTAAAATTCTTTTCGCCTTTGATAAAAACTTCAGATGCTAATCCTTTCTCTATTAATTTACTTACAGAATCATATACATTTCGCCTATGAACTTTTGATTTCAAAGAAATATTTTGAACAGAAGCCTCTCCCAAATTCAATAAAGCTTCATATACACGAGATTCATTTATACTCAAACCAATTTTTCTAAGCATTTCTTCATACATAATTAATAAAAATATTCAGGCATTTAAAAATCTTTCTTATTTTGGTGGTAAGAACCACCAATTCTATTTATATTTAATTAGATCCTATAAGAAAAAATGAGAAAAATAATATTATACGCTGTTTTGGTATTAGGATTAGCAACATCAAGTTTAACACAAGATTTTTACAATGGATGTAGAGGACCAAAGGCATTTCAAATAGATACATATTTCAATAAAAAGGGAAAGACTATCATTCCAAAAATATTTACCAAAAATCTAAAAAAGTCTCTTCCTGATTTAGTACTGGCGGTGCCTATCAATGATTATGAGATAAAAGGAATCAACTTAGGATTTATTAAAGAAGAAAAAGATAAAAGCTACATTGCAGCAATAGGAATATTTAAAGACGACAATGGCAATTATAATATACTTAATCCACAATTATATTCTACATACATTAAAGACAATTGGACTTTAGATTTTGAAATGAACTTTCCCATCAATATAAGTAATAAAAACATAGAAAGTTCTATTGCTGCAACATTAGGTTACAAAATTAATGATAGATTGAGAATAGGAGGTTCTATAATAAAAAACAAAGGACAAGATTTAGAAACCTAGCAAATATAAGATTAGAATTAACAAAAGATCATAATTATTGGATTCAAACATATATTAAAAAAAATGATATCAAAGCTAGATTTGTTGTCAATTTTTGAATTAAAATAGAATATTAAGTTGATTAATAATAATATTGATGACAACTATTTTTTATTTTTGCCCAAGTTCAATACTTCTTTCAATACAACGCTTAACTGTTCCTCTAATTACTTCCTTAACATCAGAATTTTCAAGAACTTCTCTGCCGGCAATTGTTGCGCCATTTGGACTTGAAACCATATTAATAAGCTCATCAGGTGTCATTGTTTTTAGCATCTCAGCAGTGCCTCTAAAAGTTTTTATAGCTAAATTATGAGCGACATCTTTTTTGAGACCGTTATCAATTGCAACTTCTGTAAAGTATTGTATTAATCTTGCAACAAATGCAGGACCACTTCCGCTTAATCCTGTTACTGCTTCTATTTTATCTTCAGATAATTCATAAGCAAGGCCTACTGAATTTAATATTTTATTTATATTTTCACGTTCAACTTCATTCATACCTGAGCATGAATATCCTGCTGCCATCTCACCAACTAAACAAGGAGTGTTTGGCATAACTCTAACTATTTTTTTATCGCCAATGACTTCTTTTATATCTGAAATTGTAACACCTGCTGCAATACTTAATATAATTTGATTATCAATTAAATCTTTTACTTCTTCTAAAACAGCTGAAATTATTTGAGGTTTAACACACAAAAAGATTACGTCTGCTTTCATAATTTCTTTATTAGAATCAACTATTGTGCAAACATCTTTTGCTCTTTCTTTATTTGCTTCATTTAGATCATATGCAAGTATTTCATGTTCGTTTTTTAAGCCACTAACAAGAGCATAACCCATATTTCCGACTCCTATAAATCCTAATTTCATAATTCTTCCCTTAGTCTAGTTATAAATTCTGGAAAATCTTCTTTTTTAACGACAGTGCCGCAAGCATGTTCATGCCCGCCACCATAACCTTCTAACCCTAGTAAACATTTTTCAAGAATTGGTGGAAGTAAATGCTTCTGACTTCTTAAACTACATTTCATCTCGCCTGATTTTTCTCTACAAATAAGAATTGTTTTATCTTTTGCATTATGTTGAATTTCATTGCTTAATTCTTTTGTTAAAGAAACAGTATCGGAATGATAATTAAATACAAATAATTCATCGTCGCCTATTTGCTTTAAAGCAGAGCTTAAAACACTATCATAGTTCTTCTTGATTAAATCATATCTTTTTAATAAAAATTTAATTGGCGGACTATTCGCATCCTTAAATTCATCAAGACTATTAATTCTTGATAATATTTTTATACATTTATTTACGTCTGATGTCTTGCCTTTCAATAAGAATGAAATCATCTTAATTAATTCACCAAGCTTTGTGTCAAATAACACATCATCAGGTTCTGTTGAGTCTCCAATATATCCAGGATATGTTTTTTTGAATTCTTCTGCAAAATCAGGATAATGCCAATCGCCTATTACACCAATCATTGCAATCCATAAATCTTGTTTAACAACTTGATAACAAAGATATGATGCTGGAAGATTTAAATCAAGTGTTTTAACTCTTGGATTAAAATATTTAACACCAGTATTATCCTGTGGAGCATGATGGTCTATCCAAATTATAGGAACCTTACAACTATCAATAAACTCTTGGTCCATCATAGCTAAATCAACAACAAAAATTTTATCAGGATTATGTTCTTCAACTTTTCTAAAGAATTTCATATCTACTCTTGGAGAACTTTTAACACAAACTCCTTTTCCTTCTTTAATATATCTATATAATAATAAAAAACTTGCTAAACCATCAGCGTCGTCATGAAAGAAAAATAAAGGATTTTGTGATTCTTCTAATTCTTTTCTTATTTTGCTATAATCAGTTTCTGTTAACATATTAATTAAAATAATTGAGTCATTTATATAAGTTTAGAAATTACTATGTAATGATAATTTATATCTATATATTATAATTAATAATTTAATAAAAAAGAATATTAAAATTTATCTTTTAGCTCTTTTACGCTTTTCTTTTTTCATTCTCTTACGTTGCCACTTCCAACGCATTTGACCTTTCTTTTTCCATCTTCTGGAACTTCTTTTCATTTTTTGTTTGCTTCCTCTCTTGTTCTGAGAGTACTTTACCTCGAATTAGTTATACTCTTAGAATTCTCACTTCCTTTTTAAAGGTTATGGTTGTTGAACCATAACTTTGGAACGAAGTGAGATAGGTTACTGTTATTCAACAGTAACTTATGAATGACTATGAATAAAGTTATGGTTATCAAACCATAACTTACGAATGATAATGAGTAAAGTTACTGTTGTTCAACAGTAACTTCTGAATGAAATGAGTAAGGTTATGATTATATAACGATTGTATCATAAAAAAATCAAGAAAATGCTTTTAAAAAAAGTGCTCTGTCCGGGATTCGAACCCGAGTCACCGCCTCGAAAGGGCGGTATGATTGGCCGGACTACACCAACAGAGCTTATGTCCTTGGAATCTATGTTTATTTAAAAAGGTTTCCCCCAGAAACCCAGGAACGTCAGTGACGCGCTTTTGAAAATTTTCGAGGGATTGAGTGAAACAAATGTCCCCCTTGTTTTTCCCAGGTTTTTCTTAAAAAGCTGATTTACAAAGCTTTTGAAAAAAGGTGGGCTCAAGCAATACGCCCAAGCCCTATGAGCCTGAGGGGACTTTCAACGCCTGCTAACGCAGAACATGTTTGAACCCCCGACCACCGGCTCTCTTAGAGCCGTGTTTGAAACGAAGTCATATAAGACCGGCGCTCCAACCAGACTAAGCTACAGGCTCATAAATGATAGAATTGAGATTTTGTTTATAAATGTTTTGCCAATAATTCTATTTGTATACGTTGACGGAATAACTTTAAATCAGGCGATAAAGGATAGTCTTGTAATTTCAAAATAGGTAACCAATCTAGTTTAGAAAAATGTTTTTCCATAATTTTAGGCGTTCCACTAATCTTTACAATAAATTTGTTTGCAATAGCTAGTCTTCCATCGGGTATTTCAAATTCAACCTTTCCAAAATATTCTATAAATTCTACTTTAACATCACCAATCTCCTCTTTTAGTTCACGCAAAGCAGTATTTTCTAAATCATCTAATTCACAATTCCCCTGACAATCTTTATCTTCTACCTTTCCACCAGGCGTCTCATAATGATTATGCTTATCGCGAAATAAAAGAAGAAGCTCTTTACGTTCATTAATTATGAGACAACCAGATAAAATTATTCTTTGCATTTAATAAAGATAAAACTTAAAATATAAAAATTTATGGTTGCTTAATATATCCTGCAATAGTTACTCTATTTTCAGAAGGCTTATAGAAAAACTTTTTTGCTTGTCCATTATTCATAACATAACATCCATAATCATTATATGTAGCAGAATAAGTACACTGTGTGCTAAAAATATAACCTTTATCAGTTGTTGATTTTAAGTTACAAATTGATTTTCCATCACAAGATGATAAACCATTATCTAAAAATAATTGATAATTATTATTTTCATATCCTGCTGCACCATAGGTTATTGCTAAAACTGCCCCTCCATCTACATTAAACCAAGCATAAGGTGTTGCATCTTTAATAACACCATTAATTACAATTACAGAAGGATTTATTTTAAGAGAAGGGTTATTAAAATCTCTTGTAATAGCTTTAATTGTATACGTAGCTGTGTTTTCTTCTTCTGAAATTATATTAACAAAATTTCCCCTTGTATAACCAACTGAATCAGTTACTTTCAAACTAGTATGCCATACGCCTGTAGAATATATATGAGTTACATTAGCTAAAGTTGAATCAATTATCCCATCATTATTAAAATCCCATTCATATGTAAAAGGTGCATTTCCACCAGTAATTATTGAAGTTAATGAGACACTAAGAGGAGATGAGCCAGGATTAGGTACTGCTTTTATAACAACACTTGGACGAGTATTTTGAGTAACATTGATTGTTACTTGTGATGTATTAATATCACCATTAAAGTCAGTAACTGTCAAAATAGCGTTATATAATCCTCCACTAGTGTATGTATGTGAAGGGTTTGCTTGAGTTGAAGTTCCTAAATCTCCAAAATTCCAAGAGTATGTATAAGGAGAATCTCCACTTAAAACATTGCTATTAAAATTAACTGCTAAAAGAGCAGGACCAGAATATGTTGAAGCTGTTATGTTAACAACAACCAAACTATTTGGATTTACATTAATTACAACAGTGTCTGAATTACAATCAGATTGTGCATCACAGACTGTGAAATTTGCTGTGTAAGATCCTGTAGTATAAGTGTGCTCTGCATTTTGTGTTGTATAATCTGTAACACCATTATTATCAATATCCCAAGAGAATGTAAACGGCGCATTACCAGAAAGATAAGTACCAGAGAGTAATACGTTCAAAGGCGTTACTCCCAAAGTCACATTTGCATTAGCAAAAGCTGTTGGTACTGAATCATCTATTGATGTTATAATTACAGTGGTTGAATTAATATCTCCATTATTATCAATAACTGTTAAATTAACTGTATGTATCCCTGCAGGGAAAATATATACTGGATTTTGTAAGATTGAATCAATAGTTCCATTATTTGTAAAGCTCCACTGATAAGTTAGAGGATAATTCCCATTTGATGTTGAAGTAAATGCTACAT